>JAYVVB010000046.1:0-6180 GCA_043787455.1 Rhizobacter sp. | reverse complement strand
GCGGGCGATCTTCTTCGCCATGATCACGCTCGCCGTCGCTTCGGCGTTCGCGTCGCTCGCCTCGCAGCTCTCCGACTTCACCGGCGGCGAGGACGGCCTCACGTTCAAGGTGCCCGAGGCTCTGCAACCGGGCATCGAGTACGCAGCGACGCCGTTCCTCGGCACGACGATCGACGGTCGGCTCATCACCTACTACCTGATCTTCGTCGTCGCCGTCGTCCTCGTCCTCGCCCTGCTGCGCATCGTCAACTCGCCGTTCGGACGCGTCCTCCAGGCGATCCGCGAGAACGACTTCCGCGCCGAGGCGATCGGCTATCGCACCGTCGTCTACCGGACGCTCGCAAGCGTGATCTCGGCGCTCTTCGCGACCGCGGCCGGCGTGCTCCTCGCCCTCTGGCTGCGCTACAACGGGCCCGACACGACGCTCTCGTTCGAGATCATGCTCGACGTGCTCCTGATCGTCGTCATCGGCGGCATGGGCACGATCTACGGCGCGGTCGTCGGCAGCGTGCTGCTGGTGCTGGCGCAGAACTACCTGCAGGACTTGATGAAAATCGCCGCCACCGCGGTCGAGGGCGTTCCGCTTCTCGGCCGGATCGTCTCGCCCGAGCGCTGGCTGCTCTGGCTCGGCATCCTGTTCGTGCTCTCGGTGTACTACTTTCCGAGCGGCGTCGTCGGTCGGCTGCGCGCTCGATAATCCGCCGGTGACAGACCCCAGCGACCCGTACGACTCCGACACCACCGTCGTGACCCTGGCCAACGGCGTGCGCATCGTCGCAATCCGCCTCGCACACCTGCAAAGCGTCGACGTCAGCGTCTTCGTGCGCACCGGCAGCAGCCACGAGCCGAAGCGGCTGAACGGCATCAGCCACTTCGTCGAGCACATGGCGTTCAAGGGCACGCACACGCGCAGCTGCCAGCAGATCAACCTCGACGCCGAGCGCCTCGGTGCCGACGTCAACGCCCACACCGACAAGGACCACACCGCGTATCACATGCGCGGCATGGCGGGCGATGCGACGCGCTTCATCGCCATGCTCGGCGACATCGTCCAGCACAGCAGCTTTCCCGAGGCCGAGCTCGAGCGCGAGCGCCAGGTGATCCTGCACGAGCTCACCGAAGACGAGGAAGACGTCCTCGCGATCGCCGACAAGCTCTTCGACAAGCTCTGCTACGGCGCCCACCCGCTGGCGCAGCCGGTGATCGGCAGCCGGCTCACGGTGCAGCGGATCACGCGCGACGAGCTCCTCGGCTACGTCGGCCAGCAGTACTCGGGCGCCAACGTCGTCGTCGGCGTCGCCGGCCACATCGACATCGCCGAAGTCGTCGCCGCGGCCGAGCGGGCGTTCGCCGCAATGCCCGCGGGCCACGAGAACCGGGTCGAGCCGCCGCAGTATTCGGGCGGCGTCGCTTCACGCGTCCAGCCCGGCTACAGCCAGACCCACGTCGTCCTCGGCTATCCGATCGCCTCGCTGCGCGAGGACTATCACGCCGCCGTCGTCGCCGCGGCGCTCTTCGGCGAGGGCATGAGCTCGCCGCTGATGGACGAGATCCGCGAGCGCCGGGGCCTCGTCTACTACGCGTCGTGCGCGGCCGACGTCGGCGAGCTCTCGGGCCAGTTCGTGATCGAGGCGTCGACGTCGCCGGCGCAGCTCGACGAGTTCCTGGTCGAGGTCAAGCGCCTGCTCGGCGCGCAGGCCGAGGCGATCCAGCCCGACGACCTCGAGCGGGCCAGGAAGCAGATCGCGGTGCGCACCCTGCGCAACGAAGAGCGGCCGTCGCGTCGGCTCGAGGACGCGGCGCTCGACCTCTTCGTGCACGGCCGCGTGCGCTCGCGCGCCGAGCTCATGGCGCGCGCGCTCGACGTGTCGTCGGCGTCGGTGCGCGAGGTGTTCGAGAAGCTGATCGCGACACCGGCGGCGGTCGCGATCGCCGGTCGCGTCAAGCGCGGAGCGAGCGAGCGCGCGCGCGAGCTGTTCGGTTGACGGCGGTCAGGACGCGGCGGAGGAATTGCGCTCGCCGATCGGTGTCCGCTCGAGCAGCTTCACTGCCCGATAGATCGCCTCGATCGTCGGCACCGCGATGCCGGCGATCTTTGCCAGCTCGACGACGCTGCCGACGAGCGCCTCGACCTCGAGCGGCCGGCCGTGCAGCACGTCCTGCAGCATCGAGGTCTTGTGCGCGCCGACGGCTTCGGCGCCGGCGATGCGCTGGTCGATCGAGATCTTGAAGGTGACGCCGAGGCGGTTCGCGACCGCTTCGGCTTCCTGCATCATCGTCACGACCAGGGCGCGGCCGTCGGGGTCGCGGCAGATGCCTTCGAGCGTCGCGCCGCTGAGCGCGCTCACCGGATTGAAGCTGAGGTTGCCCCAGAGCTTGACCCAGATCTCGGCGCGGATGTCGCGCGCGATCGGCGCCTTGAAGCCGGCGTTCATGAGCGCCTTCGACAGCGTCTCGATGCGCGCCGTGCGCTCGCCGTTGGGTTCGCCGATCGTGAAGCGCTTGCCCTCGATCGAGCGCACGACGCCGGGCGCGACCAGCTCGGCCGCGGGGTAGACGATCGAGCCGATGACGCGCGCCGGATCGATGGCTTTCGCCAACGAGCCGCCCGAGTCGACGCTCTCGAGCGTGCGCCCGTTCCATTCGCCGGGCAGGCCCTGGAAGTACCACCATGGCATGCCGTTGATCATCGTCACCAGCATCGTCTCGGGCCCGACGAGATGGGCGAGCTGCGGCAGCACGTCCTTTACCTGTTGCGCCTTGACGGTGAGGAGGACGACGTCCTGGGCACCGATCGCGGCCGCGTCGCCGACCGCCTTCGCCGTCGCCGCGTGATGCTCGGCGCCGCTCTCGTCGATCAGGCGAAAGCCGTTCGCCGAGATCGCGGCGAGGTTCTTGTTGCGGGCGATGAAGGTGACGTCCTCGCCGGCGAGCGCGAGCTTCGCGCCGAGCAGGCCACCGATGGCGCCGGCGCCGACGATCGCGAACTTCATGTCCGACGCCCCACCCGCTTGCGGGAGAGGGTGCCAGCCGGCGTCATGTGCCCAGGCCGAGCTTGGCCGCCAGGCCGATGCGCTGCAGCTTGCCGGTCGCGCCCTTCGGAATCTCGTCCATGAAGAGAATCTTCTTCGGCACCTTGTAGTCGGCCGCACGAGTCGCGACGAAGGCCTGCAGCTCGCGGTCGGTCGCGGCGCTGCCCGGCTTCAGCACGACGACCGCCGCGACTTCCTCGCCGAGCTTGGGATGCGGCATGCCGAAGCACACGACCTGCGCGACAGCGGGGTGGTCCATCAGGATCTCGTCGATCTCGCGCGGGCTCACCTTCTCGCCGCCGCGGTTGATGATCTCCTTCAGGCGCCCGGTGATCGTGAGGTAGCCGTCGCCGTCCTTCGTGCCCTGGTCGCCGGTGCGAAACCAGCCGTCGCGAAAGCCCTCGGCGTTGGCGCTCGGGTTGTTCTCGTAGCCGGCGGTGACGTTGGCGCCACGGATCACGATCTCGCCGGTGAAGCCGTGCTCGAGCAGCTCGCCGCCGCCGCCCATGATCGCGATCTCCGGGCCGGCCGGCAGGCCGACGCTGCCCGGCTTGCGCACCGCGGGCGGCAAGGGGTTCGACGCCATCTGGTGCGTCGCCTCGGTCATGCCGTAGGCCTCGACCAGCGGCGCGCCGAACGCCGCCTCGAGCTCCTTGATCACCTGCGGCGGCATCGACGACGACGATGAGCGCATGAAGCGCAGCGGATGGCGCTCGATCACTTCGGCGTTGCCCTTGGCGCGCGAGACGATCGCCTGGTGCATCGTCGGTACGGCCGTGTACCAGGTCGGCTTGGCGTCGTCCATCCAGGTGAAGAACTTGAGCGCGTTGAAGCCCGGCGTGCAGTAGACGCTGGCTCCGGCCGAGATCGGCGCGAGCACGCCGGCGATCAGGCCGTGGATGTGGAACAGCGGCATGACGTTGAGGCCGATGTCGTGCGCGCTCAACGACAGCGACGCGCGGATGTTCTTCGCCGACGCGCACAGATTGGCGACCGAGAGCGGCACGATCTTCGGCCGCGAGGTCGTGCCCGACGTGTGCAGCACCATGGCGATGTCGGTAGGTCCTGCGAAGCCGCCGTGAGCGGTCGGCTCGACAGGCAGCGCCGATGGGCGCGGCTCGAGACGAAAGCTTCCCGCCGGCGCGCCGGCATCGACGACGAGATCGACGATGCGCACGCCGAGCTTCTCCGCGATCGCGACCGCGGGCGACGAGCTGTCGCGCTCGACGACGAGCAGCCTGGCGTGCAGGTCGGAAAGATAGAACTCGAACTCGTCGGCGCGGTAGCCCGGGTTGAGCGGCGCGCTCGTCGTGCCCGCAGCGCAGGCGAGGAAGCACGCCGCCATCTCGGGACCATTGCCGAGGACGATAGCGACCCGGTCGTTGCGACCGGCGCCGGCGTCGTTGAGCGATCGCACGGTCGCCGCGACGAGGGCGCGCAGCGCGCCGTGGGTGAGCGGCGCGCGGCCCGGGGCGAGCAATGCGTTCGCGCCGTCGGTGCCGGTCTGGAGCAGGGTCAGGGTCGTATCGCTCATCGTCGCGATTCCGTTCAGCTCTTGGGCACGGTGATCGGCGCCGGCAGGGGCCGGAGCAGCAGGCCGGTCGTCGAGACCAGGAGCTCGAGCTCGGCCGGCCCGGCCACCGGCACGTAGGTCGCCGAGCCGTACTCGGCGTCGAAGAACAGGCCCAGCGGCACGCGCCGGCCGAACGCGACGAGGTCGATCAGGGCAGGCGTGCCGATCGCATAGAGCGTCCTTCTCGACGTGTTCTCCTGCTCGATCGTGCGGTAGCGCCCGGAGATGCGGTCGAGCCGGTACGAGGTGTGGAGACCGAGCTGGTTGGCGAGCGGCGTCCACTTGACGATGTGGCCGGCGATCTCGATGTCGTCGCCGGCGAGGTCATAGGTCTCGACCCGGCCGTCGGCGAAAGTCACGGTCGCGTCGTAGCGCTGCACGCCCGTCGGCACGATCCTGATCTTCGCCGCGCTCTCCTCGCGCGTCAGCGCCTGCATGCCCTGCAGGCCGAGCGCGGCGACGCCGAGCAGGGCGCCGGCCGCGAGGAAGAGGAGCGCGAAGATCGCGCCAGAGGCGAAGCCCAAGAGCCGCGCCTTGGCGAGCGCGCGCAGCGCCTGCACCGCGGTGGCGATGCCGATCAGGCTTAGCAGGGCGGCGATCGCGATCAGCATGGGGCGTAGCGAAGAGGCATGGGCAGTGGCGGCCCACTCTAGCTCAGCCGCCGGCAGCGATCTGCGCCAGCGCCTGCTCGAACACCTCCGGTGGCTGCCCGCCCGAGATCAGGTGGCGATCGTCGATGACGACCGCCGGCACGGAGTTGATGCCGAGCTGCTGCCAGTGGCGCTCGGCGGCTCGCACTTCGGCGGCGTAGGCATCGGAGTCGAGCACCTCCGCGGCTCGGTCCGCGTCGAGGCCGACCTCTTTCGCGGCCCTCAGGAGAACGGCGTGCGCGCCCGGGTTTTCGGCCCGCGTGTGATACGCCGCCAGCAATGCATGCTTCAGCTCGCGCTGCCTGCCTTCGAGGCCGGCCCAGTGAAGGAGGCGATGGGCGTCGAAAGTGTTCCAGACGCGCGGCCGGTCGCCGAAGGTGAAGCCGACGGCAGCGCCGCGCTCGCGCAGGTGCAAGCGGTTCTTGGCCAACTGCTCGGGCGAGGCGCCGTACTTGCGCGAAAGATGCTCGGTCGCGTCTTCGCCCTCGGGCGGCATCTGCGGGTTGAGCTCGAAGGGCTGGAAATGGAGCTCGACCGGGATCTTCGGATCGAACTTGGCGAGGGCGATCTCGAGCGAGCTCAGGCCCACGGCGCACCACGGGCAGGCGATGTCGGAAACAAAATCAATCTTCATGGTCGGACAGCGGGGAAAGCCTCAGTCTAGCGAGGCGAGAAGGCTCGGATCCCACCCCTTGAAAGTCGTCCGCAAGGCCATTGCAAAACCGGCGCCCGGACCGTCGACGGCTCTCTAGAATGCCCGCTCCCTTCGCGAAAGAGCCTGCTCCATGACCTCCGGCGTCATCCGCATCCGAGGCGCCCGACAGCACAACCTCAAGAACCTCGACCTCGACATCCGCACCGGCGAAATGACGGTCGTGACCGGGCCGAGCGGATCGGGCAAGTCGAGCCTGGTGTTCGACACGCT
>JAYVVB010000045.1:0-4213 GCA_043787455.1 Rhizobacter sp. | reverse complement strand
CGTCGAGATGGCGGAACTCGGCATGGTCGATCGAGATGTCGGTAACGCGGCCCGGGCTGTCGTCGGTCAACGTCGCCTCGGGCACCTCGCGCAGGATGCGCCCGGAGACGGCGCGCAGGCGCACGGCGTTGGCGGCGCGCACCGTCGCGTCGTCGGCGAACTCGACGCGCACGCCGCCTTCGGACGCGGCATCGGGGATCAGCGCCACGGCGCCGTTCTCGGCGACGATCGCGGTCAGCGGCGTCGTCGCGGCGAGCGGCCTGCTCCAGCCCGTCGGCCGGCCGGTGACCGCGATGACAGGAATGTTTGCTTCGCGCAGCGCCGCCAGCGCAGCGACGACGCCCATCGGGATCGCGCCTTCGGTCGTGAGCGTGTCGTCGATGTCGGTGAGGACGCCGCGCAACTCGCGCAGGCGCTGCGGATCGCAATGCGACCACGGCTTGACATGGGAAGGAATCACGCGGCCGATGATAGGGGCGCGCTTGCCAGCGCCGCGAGCTCAGTGCACGGTGATCACGTCGCGATGCATCGGCGCCAGGCGCGCGAGCAGGCGGTTCTGGTCCGCGAACGGAATCGCGCGCGCGTCCATCGCGTCCTGCAGGATCTCGACCATCCGGTTGAAATCGGCCTTGACGATCTTCATCTCGGCGTGCGCGCTCTTCATGTCAGCGCCTGCGTAGACGCAGCCGCCGCCGGAGACGGCGCAGACCTGGTCGGCGAGCTGCCTCTTCAGCTCACGCAGGTTGGTGTCCTTGAAGAACGCGCCGATCCCGGCGTCGGCCGCGAGGCGCGGCACGAAGGCGTCGACCAGGGCGTCGATGCCGGGCTTGCCGCCAAGCGCGTCGAACAGCGGATCGACGGCGGGTGCGGCGTTGGCGCCACATGCGAGCACGAGCGCGAAGCAAGCGAGGACACGGGAGATGCTGCGAAGATTCATGGCGATGGTGAGCGCGGCGATCGCGGGTCAGTAGGCGAGCTGCACCGACCCATATGCGCCGGTCTGGCGCCGCGGCTGCACCGCGGGGACGATGCGGCCGAGGTCGACGTAGGCGAGCGTCAGCGAGACGTGCTTGTTCGGCGCCCAGGCGACGAAGACGTCCTTCCAGTCGTCTTCGCGCAAGCCGGCGCCGAGCGCGGACGGATCGAGCTTGTCGGGCTTGGCGCGGTACTCGACGCCGACGGCGAACGTGCGCCTCACGAGCCACGCGAGCGAGACCTCGGGCTCGATCGAGACATGGTCGCTGGCCGCGCCACCGAAGCCGAGCAGGCCGTTCTGGTTCGCCTTGGTCGCACGCAGCGTCACGTTGGCGAGCACGCCGTGTGCGAGGAACAGCTTGGTGGCGCTGGCGTAGAGATCGATGCCGTGATCGTGCGCGCCGAGCGACGCCAGCGTCGACGCGAGCCTGCCGGCGTCGAGCCGCTTGATCTCGATGCCGACGGCGAGCGCCGGCATCAGGCTGTCGCTGTCGAGCACCGCATCGCCGGCGACGATCGCCTTCGCGCCAAAGATGTCCTGGCGCAGGTGCAGGCCGGGCACGCCGAGCGCAGTCCCGGTCGCGCCGGCGGCGAAGTCCTGACGCGCGACAGAGAGCTCGACGCGCTCGCCGAAGCTCGCGCCGAGACCGTAGATGCCGAGGCCGTGGTCGCGCGTCGCGACCCGGGTGAAGAAGGCCGTCGCCGAGCCCTGCCCCATGCTGCCGTAGCCCGCGGTCACGGCCCACGGCGTGAGGCCGCCGCCGGCCGCGCCGTCGATGCTCGTGACCCCGCCCGTGAGGAGCAGCTTGCCGTCGGCAGCGCGCACGGGCAACGCTGGAACGAGACCGGCAAGCAGCGCGGCCGCGAGGAGCACGGTTCTCATATCAGCTCGGCGAACTCGGTGCGCAGCCGCGTCTGCGGCTTCGACCACTGGTCGAACCAGGCGCTGAACTCGTCCTCGAACATCGGCTTGGCCATGAAGAAGCCTTGTGCCTCCTCGCACTTCAGGGCGCGCAGGATGGCCCAGGTCTGCGCCGTCTCGACGCCTTCGGCGACGACGCTGTAGCCGAGGTTGTGGGCGAGATCGATGGTCGAGCGGACAATCTTCAGGTCGGCGCGGTCGGTCTCCATGCCCATGACGAAGCTGCGGTCGATCTTGAGCTGATGCAACGGCAGGCGCTTGAGATACGCGAGCGACGAGTAGCCGGTGCCGAAGTCGTCGACCGAGAGCGTGTGGCCCATCGCGTCGAGGCGCTGCAGCGTCGCGAGCGCGCGTTCGGGGTCGTCCATCATCGCGCTCTCGGTGATCTCGAGGCCGAGCGCCGAAGGCTCGAGTCCGGCGCGAGCGAGCGTGCGCTCGAGTTTGTCGGCCAGGCGGAGGTCCATCAGGTCGCGGGTCGAGAGGTTGACGGCGATCCTCAGGTCGAGGCCGCGGTCACGCAGGCGCCCGTACTGCGCCGCGCTGCGCTCGACCATCCAGTGGGTGATCTCGCGGATGAAGCCGCTCCGCTCGGCGAAGGGGATGAACTCGCCTGGGCCGAGCAGGCCGCGGCGCGGATGCTGCCAGCGCACGAGCGCCTCGGCGCCGCACACGTCGCCCGAGGCGAGCGAGAACTTGGGCTGCAGGAAAAGACGCAGCTGCCCTTCGTCGATCGCCGTGCGCAGCTCGCCGAGGAGAGACAGCGACGCCTCGCTCGACGAATCGAGCGCCGGGTGATAGACGGCGACGCCCGACTGCCGCGCCTTGGCCGAATACATCGCGAGCTCGGCGCGGCCGAGGAGCAGATCGGCCGTCGTCGCGTGCTCCGGGAAGGCGGCGATGCCGACACCGGCACTGACGTCGACGGTGTGCTCGTCGAGCGTGATCGGCATGCTCAGCAGCGCGCAGAGCCGCTCGGCGACGACCATCGCCGCCTCGACAGTCGCACGCGGCATGCAGACCACGAACTTGTCGCCGCCGAGGCGTGCCAGCATGTCACCGTCGCGCAGCACTCCCCCCTGCAGGCGCGTCGCGATCGCGCCGAGCAGGCTGTCGCCGAAGCCGTGGCCGAGGACGTCGTTGACCTGCTTGAAGCGATCGATGTCGAGCATCAGCACCGAGCACGGATCGCCGCTCCGCTGGGCGACGGTGAGCCGGTCCTTGACCAGCTGGCGGAACTGCTCGCGGTTGGGCAGGCCGGTGAGCGAGTCCCAGTAGGCGAGACGCCGGATCTCGGCGTCTCGCTCGCGGATGCCGACGCGCATCGACTCGAACGAGCGCGAAAGATGCCCGACCTCGTCGGCTCCGGCCAACGGCACCGGGCTCGCGTAGTCGCCCGAGGCTAGGCGTGCGGCGCTTTCGGCAAGGGCGTTGATCGGTCGCGTGATCCGTCGTGCCGTGAAGAACGTGCCGATGGCGAAGACGAGGACGCCGGCGAGCGTGATGACCACGAGGACGATCTGCAGCTCGCGGTACGGCGCGACGGCGGCGTCGATCGAGCGCGTCAGGAGCGCGGCGATCTCGCGCTCGCCGTTGCGGCCCAGCGGCACGAGATGAAGGGCCGTCGACTCGCCGTCGATCTCGGCGCTCGCGGCGGCAGCGCCGCGATCGATGACGGCGCGCAGGGCCTCGCCCGGCGCGGCGGCGCCGGTGATGGCGAGCGGTTGCCACGCGCCGCCGGGCGACCGGGCGAGCAGGAACAGGCCGAGCGAGGACAGGGTCCGCAGGTCGGAGGGCAGCGACGCGGCGAGCGGAAACCCCATCGACACGTGGCCGATCAGCGTCGGCGCCTTCACCGGGACGGTGACCATCTGATAGGCGCGGCCTTCGTGCGCCTGCAGGCCCGTGTCGCCGCGCGTCGCCGGGTCGGCCTTGGCGTCGGCGGCGAGCATCGACAGCACCTGGCGTGAATCGCCCATGGTCGCGGCCACCGAGGTGTCGCGCGGATCGGTGAAGACGGCGACGTCGGCGCCGATCCGCTCCGCCTGGTTCGAGAGTGCGTCGGTCAGCGTCGACGCGTCGCCAACGGCGATCGCGGCGCGAAAGCCGTAGTCGGCGGCGAGCAGACGCGCCGCCTCGCGCAGTTGCTGCGCGTTCTGCGCCAGCAGGCGGCGCAGCAGCGCTTCTCCGGTCTTCATGCCGGCGTCGATGTCGCGGCGCGCGTTGGCCTCGATACCGTGACGGATCGCGAGAAAGCTCGCCGCCTGCACGAGCAGGAGCAGGCCGAGGAAGACGGCGACGATGCGGCGGTGCAGGTGC
>JAYVVB010000044.1:0-2773 GCA_043787455.1 Rhizobacter sp. | reverse complement strand
TTCTTTCTCGGCAACGCCGGCACCGCGATGCGGCCACTCACCGCAGCGCTCGCCATCGTCGCCGCCTCGACCGGCGCCAGCTTCGAGCTGCGCGGCACGCCGCGCATGCACGAGCGACCGATCGGCGATCTCGTCGACGCGCTGCGTGCCCTCGGCTGCGGCGTCGAGTGCCTGGGCCGCGAAGGCTACCCGCCATTGCGCGTGTCGGCCGGCAACGGGCCGCTCTTGTTGAGCGAGCCGATCCGCGTGCGCGGCGACGTGTCGAGCCAGTTCCTCAGCGCGCTCCTGCTCGCGCTGCCCCTGCGCGCCGACCCGACCGATGCCGTGATCGAGGTCGAAGGCCAGCTGATCTCGAAGCCCTATGTCGAGATCACGCTGAAGCTGCTCGCCGCCTTCGGCATCGAGGTCGAACGCGAAGGCGCGCGGGGATTTCGTCTGCGCGGCGGCCGGCCGCTCCGCTCGCCGGGTCGCTTTGCCGTCGAGGGCGACGCGTCGTCGGCCTCGTACTTCATCGCCGCCGCCGCCATCGCTGCGGTAGAGAGACCCTTGCGCATCGAGGGCGTCGACCGTTCTTCCATCCAGGGCGACATCGCCTTTGCCGATGCGGCCGGCGCGATGGGCGCGAGCATCGAGTCCGGCGATGGCTGGCTCGACGTGCGCCGCGGTCGCTGGCCGCTCGCGGCGATCGACCTCGACTGCAACGCCCTGCCCGACGCGGCGATGACGCTGGCATCGCTGGCGTTGTTCGCCGACGGCACCTCGCACCTGCGCAACATCGCGTGCTGGCGCGTCAAGGAAACCGATCGCCTCGCCGCTATGGCCACCGAGTTGCGCAAGGTCGGCGCGACGGTCGAAGAAGGCGCCGACTTCCTCTCGATCACTCCGCCCGCGATCTGGCGCGCGGCGAGCATCGCCACCTACGACGACCATCGCATGGCGATGGCGATGTCGCTGGCCGCTTTCAACCCGCTCGTCGCCGGGTCAATGCCGGTGCCAGTGCCGGTACGCGTCCTCGACCCGCGCTGCGTCGGCAAGACCTGGCCCGAGTATTTTGAAGCCCTGTTCTCGGTGGCCAGCGCGGCGCGCGAGGCGATCCCCGTGCTCGCCATCGACGGGCCGACGGCATCGGGCAAGGGCACCCTGGCCAGCGCTGTCGCCGCTGCCCTCGGCTATCGGCTGCTCGACTCGGGCGCGGTCTATCGCGCTGCCGCGATCGCTGCGCTCGACGCCGGCGTTGCTGCCGACGACGAGCACGCACTCGCAGCGTTGGCCGTCGGGCTCGACCTGGACTTCGACGCCGACCGGTGCCTGCTCGACGGGCGCGACGTCAGCGACTCGCTGCGCCGCGAAGAAGTCGGCGCGATGGCCTCGCGGATCTCCGCGTGGCCGGCCGTTCGCGCCGCCTTGCTTGACGTGCAACTCGCCTTTCGCCGTCTCCCCGGACTCGTCGCCGACGGGCGCGACATGGGCCGCGTCGTGTTCCGCGACGCCGAGCTCAAGGTCTTTCTCACCGCGGGCCCCGCGGAGCGCGCCGAGCGCCGCTACAAGCAGTTGATTTCAAAGGGTATTTCCGCTAATATCGACAGTCTTCGTGCAGACCTCGAGGCGCGCGACGCTCGCGACAAGAATCGCAGCGCTTCGCCTCTCGTGCCGGCCGAAGGTGCGCTCATGCTGGACAACTCTGCGCTCTCGATCGAAGCCTCGGTCGATGTGGTGCTCGAAGCCTGGCAGGAACGCAGGCCTTTCGACCGATCGCCGGTCTAGAGGTCGGGCCCGCCGCTTTCCCTCCTCGTGCCGCAAGGCACACCGAAGCGTCGGATCGACAACCTAACCCGCAGCGCAAGCTGCACGGAATTCAAGCCCCATGTCCCAAGCTCAAGTGGCCACCACGCCTGCCCCGTCGTTCGCCCCCGATTCGTTTGCGGCGATGTTCGAAGACTCGCTCAAGAAAGCGGAGATGCGCACCGGCGAGGTCATCACCGCCGAGGTGGTCCGCGTCGAACACAACTTCGTGGTGGTCAACGCCGGCCTGAAGTCGGAAGCCTATGTTCCGATCGAAGAATTCAAGAACGACATCGGCGAGCTGGAAGTGCAGCCCGGCGACTTCGTCTCGGTCGCCATCGACGCCGTCGAGAACGGCTACGGCGACACCATCCTGTCGCGCGACAAGGCCAAGCGCCTCGCCTCCTGGCTCTCGCTCGAGAACTCGCTCGAGTCCGGCGAGTTCGTCACCGGCACGGTCAACGGCAAGGTCAAGGGCGGCCTGACCGTCCTCGTCAACGGCATCCGCGCCTTCCTGCCCGGCTCGCTGCTCGACACGCGTCCGGTCAAGGACATGACGCCGTTCGAAGGCAAGACGATGGAGTTCAAGGTCATCAAGCTCGACCGCAAGCGCAACAACGTCGTGTTGTCGCGCCGCGCTGTGGTGGAAGCCTCGATGGGCGAAGAACGCGGCAAGCTGCTGAGCACGCTGCATGAAGGTGCGATCGTCAACGGCGTCGTCAAGAACATCACCGAATACGGTGCGTTCGTCGACCTCGGCGGCATCGACGGCCTGTTGCACATCACCGACATGGCCTGGCGCCGTGTGCGTCACCCGAGCGAAGTGGTTCAGGTCGGCCAGGAACTGCAGGCCAAGGTCCTGAAGTTCGACGCCGAGAAGAACCGCGTCTCGCTGGGCATCAAGCAGCTGGGCGACGACCCGTGGCACGGCGTGTCGCGCCGCTACCCGAATAGCACGCGCCTGTTCGGCAAGATCACGAACATTGCCGAC
>JAYVVB010000043.1:0-2928 GCA_043787455.1 Rhizobacter sp. | reverse complement strand
CCGGGCACGCTGACCGCGATCGTCGGCCCGAACGGCGCCGGCAAGACGACCTACTTCAATCTCATCTCGGGCCAGTTGCGCGCGAGCGCGGGCTCGGTCTGGCTGAACGGCAGCGACATCACGACCGAGCCGGTGTCGGCGCGCACGCATCGGGGCCTGGGCCGCGCTTTCCAGCTGACGCAGCTGTTCCCGGGTCTGAGCGTGCTCGAGAACGTGCGACTTGCCGTCCAGTCGCGGAGAAAGGAAGGCCTCAGCCTGTTCTCGGTCTGGCTCGATGCCCAAGGCACCGTGCGGCGCGCGCACGAGCTGGTCGAGCGCGTTCGCCTCGCCGGCCGCGAGCACGCCGCCGCGAGCAGCCTGCCGCACGGCGACCAGCGAAAGCTCGAGGTCGCGATGCTGATGGCGCTCGAGCCGCGGGTCTACATGTTCGACGAGCCGACGGCGGGCATGAGCACAGGCGACGTGCCGGTGATCCTCGATCTGATCCGCGAGCTCAAACGCCAGAGCGACAGGACGATCCTCCTCGTCGAGCACAAGATGGACGTCGTGCGCGAGCTCGCCGACCGGATCATCGTGCTGCACAACGGCCAGCTCGTCGCCGATGGCGAGCCGGCCGCGGTGATCGCGTCGCCGGTCGTGCGTCAGGCCTATCTCGGACTCGCGCCCGAGGCCGAAGCGGCATGAGCACGAAGCCTCTGCTCTCGCTCGTCGGTGTGCACACGCACATCGGCGCGTATCACATCCTGCACGGCGTCGACTTCGACGTCCCGGCAGGCGAGGTGACGATGCTCCTCGGCCGCAACGGCGCCGGCAAGACGACGACGCTGCGCACGATCATGGGTTTGTGGCCGGCGTCGCAAGGGCAGGTCGTCTTCGACGGCCGGCGCATCGGCGGCCCGGCGATCGGTGGAGCCGGCGAGACCGACGCCGCCGTGCGCACGCCCGAGATCGCGGCGAGGGGCATCGCCTACGTGCCCGAGAACATGGGCATCTTCTCGGACCTGAGCGTGGCCGAGAACATGCTGCTCGCGGCCCGCTCCGCGCGCACCGTCGACCAGCTCGATCGGGCGCGCCTCGACTGGCTCTTCGACCTGTTCCCGGCACTGAAGAAGTTCTGGCTCCATCCCGCGGGCAAGCTCTCGGGCGGCCAGAAGCAGATGCTCGCGATCGCGCGCGCGATGGTCGAGCCGCGACGCTTGCTGCTGATCGACGAGCCGAGCAAGGGCCTCGCGCCGGCGATCGTGCAGAACCTGATCGCCGCATTGCGCGAGCTCAAGCGCACCGCCGTGACGGTGCTCCTCGTCGAACAGAATTTCCAGATGGCCAAGGCGCTCGGCGATCACGTGGCGGTGATGGACGACGGCCGCGTCGTCCATCGCGGCGCCATGGCCGAGCTCGCCGGCGACGAGGCGATGCAGCAGCGGCTGCTCGGCCTCTCGCTCGCCGCGCATCAATGAGCACGACGACCGAGGCGATCCCCCGGACGGCGTTCGACACGCGTCCGCTCCTGCTTGTCGCCGTGCTCGCGCTGCTCGCCTGGCCGCTCGTCGGCTCATCTTCGACGTGGTTGACGCTCACGCTCGCCGGGCTGGCGATGGGCATGATCGTCTTCATCGCCGCGTCGGGCCTGACGCTGGTCTTCGGCCTGATGGACGTGCTCAACTTCGGCCACAGCCTCTTCATTGCCCTCGGCGCGTACGTCGCCACCAGCGTCTTCGCGGCGCTCACGGCGGGCGCCGCGGCGCCGGGCCTGGGCGCGAACCTCGGTGTGATCGCGGTCGCGATCGTTGCCGCGATGACGCTCTCGGGCGCGATCGGGCTCGGCTTCGAGCGCGTCATCGTGCGGCCGGTGTACGGCCAGCACCTGAAGCAGATTCTGGTCACGATCGGCGGCGCGATCATCGGCGAGGAACTGATCAAGGTCGTCTGGGGGCCGGCGCAGATCGCGCTGCCGCCGCCCGAGGCGCTGCGCGGCTCGATCCTGATCGGCGAGGCGACGGTCGAGCGGCTGCGGCTGGTCTCGGTCGCCGTCGGCCTCGTCGTGCTCGCGCTGCTGCTCTGGACGCTCAACCGCACGAAAATCGGACTCCTGATCCGCGCCGGCGTCCAGGACCGCGAAATGGTCGAAAGCCTCGGCTACCGGATCCGTCGCCTCTTCGTCGGCGTCTTCGCCGCGGGCTCGGCGCTCGCCGGGCTCGGCGGGTGTCTGTGGGGCATGAACCAGCAGATCGTCACGCCGCAGATCGGCGCCCAGGTCAACGTGCTGCTCTTCATCGTCATCATCATCGGCGGCCTCGGCTCGACGCTCGGCTGCCTCGTCGGCGCGCTCCTCGTCGGCCTGATGACCAACTACGTCGGCTTCCTGGCGCCCAAGGGCGCGATGTTCTCGAGCATCGGCCTGATGGTGGCGGTGCTGCTCTGGCGCCCGCAAGGGCTCTATCCGGTCGTCAATCGTTGACCTGGCGACGCCATGCTGACCCGCCTCCTCTCGCACGACCTGCCGCGCAGCCGCTGGCTCGCGGCCGTGCTCGTCGCCATCGTCGTCGCGCTGGCGCTGACGCCGTTCGTCTTCCCGGGCACGAAGGCGCTCAACGTCGCCGCCAAGGTGATCGTCTTCATCGTCCTCACCTCGAGCTTCGACCTGCTCCTCGGCTACGCCGGCATCGTCAGCTTCGCTCACACGATGTTCTTCGGCATCGGCGCCTACGGCATCGCGATCGCGGCGACACGGCTCGGCCCGACCTGGCCGGCGCTGGCCCTGGGCACGATCGTGGCCCTCGTCGTCTCGCTCGTGCTCGCGCTCGCGATCGGCCTCTTCAGCCTGCGCGTGCGGGCGATCTTCTTCGCCATGATCACGCTCGCCGTCGCTTCGGCGTTCGCGTCGCTCGCCTCGCAGCTCTCCGACTTCACCGGCGGCGAGGACGGCCT
>JAYVVB010000042.1:0-9490 GCA_043787455.1 Rhizobacter sp. | reverse complement strand
GAGCCGTTCATCTCCTGCTCGATGACGCTGATCACGCTGTCTTCTAGCGTCTGCGCCGAGGCGCCGGGGTACACCGCCGTCAGCACGATCGACGGCGGCGCGACGGTCGGGTACTGGGCGACCGGCAACTGCTTGATCGAGACGCCGCCGAGGACGAGAATGAAGAGCGCGATCACCCACGCGAAGATCGGCCGGTCGATGAAGAACTGAGCCATGGATCGATCTTCAGCGACCTGCCGATGCCGCCGGCTGCCTCTCCCGCACCGCGGGCGAGGGCTGGAACGAGGGTGTCGACGCCGCCCCGGGTGGCGCAGCCGACGCGCCCCGCGCCCACGGTACCGGCTTCACGGGCGCCGTGCCGCGCAGCTTCTGGAACCCGTCGACCATCACCGTCTCGCCGGTCTTCAGGCCGTCGAGGATCACCCAGTCGCCGCCTTGCGCAGCGCCGACCTTGACCGGCCGCGGCGCGACCGTGCCGTCGGCGGCGACGATCATCACCGAGTCGCCGGTCGAGCCGCGTTGCACCGCCTGCTGCGGCACGACGATGCCGGACGAAGTCTCGGCCTGCTCGATGCGAACGCGCACGTACATGCCCGGCAGGAGGAGGCCCGACGGATTCGCCACCTCGGCGCGCAACGTGATCTGGCCCGACGTCGGATCGACGCTGAGATCGGAGAAGAGAAGCTTGCCCTTTTGCGGATAGACGCTGCCGTCCTCGAGGACGATCGTGACCTCGCCTCCGTCCGACGCGCCCGAGCGCTTGAACTTGCCGCTCGCCACCGCGCGACGCAGGGCCAGCACGTCGGTCGTCGACTGCGTGAAGTTCACGTACATCGGATCGATCTGCTGGATCAGCGCGAGCGGCGTCGCCTCGCCCTGGCCGACGAGCGCGCCTTCGGTGACGAGGGCGCGACCGATGCGGCCGGAGATCGGTGCCGTCACCGACGCATAGCCGAGGTTGATCTGGCCGCTCTGCACGTTGGCACGGGCCGAGGCGACGTCGGCCTCGGCCGTCTTCTTCGCCGCGACCGCGTTGACGTAGTCCTGCTTGCTGATCGCGTTGGCCTCGAGCAGCGGCTTGTAGCGATCGGCCTGCGCCATCGCCTGGGTCAGGCTGGCTTCGGCGCGCGCGAGCGACGCCTGCGCTCCGGCGACGACGCTCTGCAGCGAGTTCGGGTCGATCTTGAACAGCGGCTGGCCGACCTTGACGTCGCTGCCCTCGGTGAAGACGCGCTTGAGCAAAATGCCGGCGGCGCGCGCGCGCACCTGGGCGACGCGTGACGCCTCGAGGCGCCCGGGCAGCTCGGTCACCATGCCGACGGCGCGGGGCTGGGCCGTGATCACGCCCACCTCTGCCGGCGGCGGGCCGCCACCGGCTCCAGGCCCCTTGGCGGCCGCGGCGGGGGCGTCGTCGCTCTTCTGACCACACGCGGCCACGAGGACGACGAGCGAGAGCGCGAGGACGCTAGCGAGCGCGCCGCGAGGGCGCGCGTTGCCGGGACGCTTCGGTGCCGCGATCGCCTCGCTCATCTTCAACGCGCCGTCGTGTAGTCGACCGGCACCCACGCATAACCCTTGCCGTCGCTGCGCAGATGGCCGATGCCGGGGAACGGCAGATGCACGGCGCCGACGAGGAAGCGGCCCTTGGCCGCGTCGGCGAAGGCCTTGGCGCGCTGGCGAGCGGCGGCAGGCGAATCGGTGTCGAAGGCGATCGTCACCGCGGGTTCCGGGAACTGCACTGCAGCCACGTGAATCAGGTCGCCCCAGAGGACGAGCTTCTGGCCCTTCGACTCGATCACGTAGATCGTGTGACCCGGCGTATGGCCCGGCGTGGCGACGGCGCGAACGCCGGGAAAAAGCTCGGTCGAGCCGTTGAAGGGCTTGAACTTGTCGGTGCCGACGTAGGGCTTGAGCGAGGTCATCGCACCGCGGAAGAAGTCCTTCATCTCGGCCGGAGCCTTGTCGAGGTTGGCCTGACTCAGCCAGAAGTCGGCATCGTGCTGGTCGACATAGACGACCGCGTTCGCAAAGGCCGCCTTCGCATCGGCCGCGAGGCCGCCGACATGGTCGACGTGCATGTGCGTGATGAGCACGGCATCGACCTGCTCTGGCCGGTAGCCGGACGCCACGAGATTCTCGAGCAGGTGTCCGAGTGACGGGTCGAACAGCTTTGCCGCGCCGGTGTCGACGAGGATCAGCTTGTCGCCGGTGTTGATCAGGTAGCCGTTCACGGAAGCGGGAATCGTGTCGCCTTCGAACGAGCGGGCGAGGAGCTGGCCGACTCGCGCCGGGGTGGTCTTCGTGAGCAGCTGCTTTGGCTGCATGGCGAAGGTGCCGTCGCTGAGCGCCGTGATCTCGAAGTCGCCGAGCATCATCCGGTAGTAGCCGGGTGCCTGGGTCTTCTGTTGGGGCGCAGCGGCGTGCGCGGCGGCGGTGAAGAGGCAGGGCGCGAGCAGTGCGACCAGCATGCTGAGCAGGAGGCGGACCGATGTCATGAGGAGGCTCCGACGGGCGAAAGCTGCGAAGAATAGCCGAGCCGCGCGACACGACGCGGCCCGGAGCAATTCGGCGACTCCGTCCTCGTCGAGCGTCCGGCTCAACCGCGCTCGAGCTTGAAGACGGCGACGCTCGCGAGCAGGTTCGGAAACGAACGCACGACCCTGCCCGCCTGAATGCCGAACGCGTCGAGGATGGTGAGTCCGTCCTTTCGCGCCAGCACCTCGAGGTCGGCGAAGGTGCCGACGCGGATGTTGGGTGTGTCATACCACTCGTAGGGCAGCACGCGCGTCACCGGCATCCGACCCGTCGCGACGCGCAGGCGATTGGGCCAGTGCGCGAAGTTCGGGAAGCTGACGATGCCGATGCGGCCGACGCGCGCCGTCTCGCGCAGCATCTTCTCGGTGTTTTTCAGGTGCTGCAGCGTGTCGAGCTGGAGGACGACGTCGAAGCTGCGGTCGTCGAAGAGGGCCAGGCCTTCCTCGAGGTTGAGCTGGATGACATTGACGCCGCGTTCGTGACAAGCGAGCACGTTGGCGTCGTCGAGCTCGATGCCGTAGCCGCTGCAATCGCGCTCGCGCTGAAGGAGCGTGAGCAGCTCGCCGTTGCCGCAGCCGAGGTCGAGCACGCGCGAACCGCGCGGCACCAGCTCGGCGATGAGCTCGATGTCCTTGCGGTCGCTCATCCCTCGCCCCCTCCCTCCCGGCCGGCCTCGATCTCCTTCGCCAGATTCGCGAAGCAGGCCCGCAGCACGCCGTGATAGCGCGGGTCGTCGAGCAGGAACGCGTCGTGGCCGTGCGGCGCATCGATCTCGGCGTAGCTAACGTCGATGCGGTTGTCGACGAGCGCCTTCACGATCTCGCGCGAGCGCGCCGGCGCGAAGCGCCAGTCGGTCGTGAAACTGACGAGCAGGAACTTGGCCCGCGCGGCCGCGAACGCGGCCGTCAGGTCGCCGCCAAACTCGCGCGCCGGGTCGAAGTAGTCGAGCGCGCGGGTGATGAGGAGGTAGGTGTTGGCGTCGAAGTACTCGCTGAACTTGTCGCCCTGGTGGCGCAGATAGGCCTCGATCTGGAACTCGATCTCCTGAGTCGAGTAGCCGAGCGCGGAGCGCTGCCTGTCGCGACCGAACTTGGCCTCCATCGAATCGTCGGAGAGGTAGGTGATGTGGCCGATCATTCGGGCCACGGTGAGGCCGCGCTTGGGGACGACGCCGTGGTCGCCGTAGTGGCCGCCGTGGAATTCGGGGTCGGTGACGATGGCGCGACGCGCGACTTCGTTGAAGGCGATGTTCTGCGCCGACAGGTTCGGCGCCGTCGCCACGGCGACGCACTGGCGCAGGCGCCTGGGATAGCGCAGCGACCAGTCGAGCGCCTGCATCCCGCCGAGGCTGCCACCGAGCACCGCCGCGAGCCGGCCGATGCCGAGCGCGTCGACGAGGCGCGCCTGCGCGTCGACCCAGTCCTCGACCGTCACGACCGGGAAGTCGCTGCCATAGGCGCGGCCGTTCGCTGCCGGATCGGGGTTCGGGCTCGTCGGCCCGGTCGAGCCGAAGCACGAGCCCGGGTTGTTGACGCCAATGACGAAGAATCGATCGGTGTCGACCGGCTTGCCGGGGCCGACCAGGTTGTCCCACCAGCCTTCGCTCTTCGCCTGGCCGGCGTAGGTGCCGGCGACGTGGTGCGAGGCGTTGAGCGCGTGGCAGACCAGGACGGCGTTGCTGCGCTCGGCGTTCAGGCGGCCGTAGGTCTCGTACGCAAGGGTGTAATCGGCGAGCACGGCGCCGCTGGCGAGCGGCAGCGGCACGGCGAAGTGCATCGATTGCGGCTGGACACCGCCGAAGGAATCGCCAAAAGAGGGCATGAGCGCGGGCAACAAAAAACCCGGCGCCGCCAAAGCGGGACACCGGGTGCGCGGGGTCCTGTCTTTAGCCGAATTTATAGAGCGCCCGCAAGCCGGAACAAATCGGCGCTTCGGGCGGAGTATACGAGCGACGCTCGACGCGCCGGCGGCGCCGAGGGCGTGGCGGGACGGTCCATCGACGCACGACGCGGCGATCAGGTCCTCGGCGAAGCCCGGCTGGGTCGACTGATAGCGACGCGCGAGCGCTATCAGCTCGCCGCGGTCGCGTGCTTCGCGACGCGCCGCAGGACGTGCCCGCGCGCGCAGCGGCGAGCGCCATCGATCGTGCCTGGGCGCGGCTGACTCCCGGTTGAAGCAGGCGGCGAGAATCGCCGGCGCGGCAGCTTCCGCGCGAAGGGAGTCGGACATGGCCTGGTTCGAAGGCTTCGAGACCGCGATCCATTTGGTCGGCACGGCCGAGGTGTTCGCGCGTACGGGCGGCGACCCGCAGGCGCCGCCGGTGCTGCTCCTGCACGGCTATCCGCAAACCCATGCGATGTGGCATCGCGTCGCGACGCGACTGGCGTCGACACATCGCCTCGTCATCCCCGACCTGCGCGGCTACGGCGACTCGACCAAGCCACAGCCCGCGGCGACGCCCGAGCTCGACCACGCCCAGCACAGCAAGCGCGCGATGGCCGACGATGTGGTCACGCTGATGCGCTCGCTCGGCCACGAGCGCTTCGCCGTCGTCGGCCACGACCGCGGCGGCCGTGTCGCGCACCGGCTCGCGCTTGATCATCCCGAGCATGTCGCGCGGTTGGCGCTGATCGACATCGTGCCGACGCTCGACATGTACGAGACAACCGACATGCGCTTCGCGAGCTGGTACTACCACTGGTTCTTCCTGATCCAGCCACAGCCGCTGCCCGAACGCATGATCGGCGGTGACCCGGCGTTCTATCTCCGCTGGACCCTCGGCGGCTGGGGCTCGAACGGGCTCGGCTTCATCGAGCCGCAAGCGCTGGCCGAGTACGAGCGCTGTTTCTGCCGCGCCGACGCGATCCACGCGGCGTGCGAGGACTACCGCGCCTCTGCGTCGATCGACCTCGAGCACGACCGCGCCTCGCGCGCCGCGGGCGAGAAGATCGCCTGCGACATGCTCGTCCTCTGGGGCGAGCGCGGCGTCGTCGGCCGTCTCTACGATCCGCTCGCGCTCTGGCGTGCGCAGTGCGCCGCGAGCGTGGCCGGCCACGCGATGGCGGCGGGCCACTTCATCGCCGAAGAGTTGCCCGACGAGACTTCGGTCGCACTGCTCGACTTCCTCGGTCGCTAGCGATCCGCTTCACGCTCCCGGGCGTCGCTACCATCGCGCCACCCGAGGCAGGAGCGTGCATGTTCCGTTGGATCAACCGGCTCGACCCGTTCTTTCCCGTTCGCTACTCCGCCTGGGCCTTGTGCGCCGTCGGCTTGGCGGCGAGCGTCTACGCCTGGGCGAAGATGGGCATCGACCTCTGGCTCGCGCTCGTCTTCCTGGGCCTGGTCCTCGTCGGCGTGCGCGACGTGCTCCAGGACCGGCACGCGATCCTGCGCAACTATCCGGTGATCGGCCACCTGCGCTTCCTCCTCGAGTTCATCCGGCCCGAAATCCGCCAGTACTTCATCGAGAGCGACAACGAGGCCGCGCCGTTCTCCCGCCAGCAGCGCTCGCTCGTCTACCAGCGCGCCAAGAACGATTCCGACAAGCGCCCTTTCGGCACGCAGATGGACGTCTCGGCCGTTGGGTACGAATGGATCAACCACTCGCTCCAGCCTTCGGTGCTGTCGACGCACGACTTTCGCGTCGCCATCGGCTTCGGGCGCGCGCAGCCGTACAGCGCGAGCCTCTTCAACATTTCGGCGATGAGCTTCGGCGCGCTCTCGGCCAACGCCATCCTCGCCCTCAACGCCGGCGCCAGGCGCGGCAACTTCGCCCACGACACGGGCGAGGGATCGATCAGCCGGCATCACCGCGTCCATGGCGGCGACCTGATCTGGGAGATCGGCTCGGGCTACTTCGGCTGCTGCAACGCTGACGGCAGCTTCTCCGAGGAGCGCTTCGCCGCCAACGCTTGCGACCCGCAGGTGAAGATGATCGAGGTCAAGCTCTCGCAAGGCGCCAAGCCCGGCCACGGCGGCGTCCTGCCCGGGCCGAAGGTGACGATCGAGATCGCCGAGGCAAGGGGCGTCCGGCCGTGGGTCGACTGCGTATCGCCAGCGTCCCACGGCGCCTTCAAGACCCCGATCGAGATGATGCGGTTCATCGACCGCCTGCGCGATCTCTCGGGCGGCAAGCCTACGGGCTTCAAGCTCTGCATCGGCCATCCGTGGGAATGGTTCGCCATCGCCAAGGCGATGCACGAGACCGGCATCCTGCCGGACTTCATCGTTGTCGACGGCGCCGAGGGCGGCACCGGCGCGGCGCCGCTCGAGTTCTGCGACCACGTCGGCGCGCCGCTGCAGGAAGGGCTGCTCCTGATCCACAACACGCTCGTCGGCCTGAACCTGCGCGACAAGATCAGGATCGGCTGCGCCGGCAAGGTCGTGAGCGCTTTCGACATCGCCCGCATGCTGGCGCTTGGCGCCGACTGGTGCAACTCGGCGCGCGGCTTCATGTTCGCACTTGGCTGCCTGCAGGCACAGACCTGCCACACCGGCAACTGCCCGACGGGCGTGACGACGCAGGACCCGCAGCGGCAGAAGGCGCTCGACGTGCGGAGCAAGGCCGAACGCGTCCATCACTTCCACCAGAACACCCTGATGGCACTGAAGGAGCTGGTTCAGGCAGCGGGGCTGCCCGGTCCGAGCTCGATCAGCGCCTCGCACATCGTCCGCCGCAACTCCGAGCACGGCGTGAAGCTGCTCGCCAACCTGCTGCCCTTCGTCGAGCCGGGCGCGCTGCTGCACGGCGATGTGCCGCTTCAGGTGTTTCGTACCTACTGGCCGATGGCCAGCGCCGCGAGCTTCGCCGCGACGGTCTGACCGTCAGGTCGGCGGCGCCGTGGCGATGAAGCTCTGGCGCGCGTTGAGCTTGTCGGCCAGGCGGACGAGGTTCGGATGTTCGCTGCGCCACGCAAGCTCCGGGAAGCGGAAATCGAGATAGCTGAGGGCGCAGCCGACAGCAACGTCGGCCAAGGTCATGTGGATGCCGGTGCACCATGGCTTGGCCGCGACGCCGGTGGAGATCGCGACGAGCGAGGCATTGACCTTCCCCATCTGCCGGTCGATCCAGGCTTGCGAGCGCTGCTCCGCCGTGCGACCGGCCCACGTCGCCTCGAGGCGGGCGAGGATGGCGGCGTCGAGGATGCCGTCGGCAAGCGCTTCCCAGGTGCGCACCTCGGTGCGCTCACGGTTCGGCTCGGGGATCAGCCGCGCCAGCGGCGAACGGGCGTCGAGATACTCGACGATGACGCGCGAGTCGAACACTGCCTCACCGCCCTCCATCACCAGGCAAGGCACCTTGCCGAGCGGGTTTGAGGCCAAGATCGCGTCGCTGCCCCAGACGTCCTCCTGAACGAACTGATAGTCCAGCTTCTTCTCGGCCATGACGATGCGCACCTTGCGCACGTACGGGCTGTTCACTGAACCGAGGAGTTTCATGGGGCGGGCGGGTCGCTTCCTTGTTTGAATGTTCGCGGCGTCGACTCGACGTTTTGCCGTGATTTCATTCTAGGGCCAGCACCGATAATCACCGGCTGACAAGGCCGGGCGTGAGTTCCGGCCGTCCGCCACCGCCTCGATGCCGCTCACCGTCACGCCCCTCCTCGCGCTCTCGCCGCTCGACGGCCGCTACGCCGCCAAGCTCGACGCGCTGCGTCCGTACCTCTCCGAGTTCGGCCTGATCCGGGCGCGCGTCCGGGTTGAAGTGGAATGGTTCATCGCCCTCGGCGAGTCGGGACTCGACGGCATCGCGCCGCTGAGCGCCGATGCCCGCTCGTTCCTGCGCGGCCTGATCGAGCGCTTCTCGAGCGACGACGCCGAGGCGATCAAGACGATCGAGAAGCGCACCAACCACGACGTCAAGGCGGTCGAGTACTGGCTCACCCAGTGCTTCGCCGGGCACGCGGAGCTCGCCGGCGCGACCCCCTTCGTCCACTTCGCCTGCACCAGCGAGGACATTAACAACACCAGCCACGCGCTGATGCTCGAGGCCGTGCGCGGCGACGTGCTGCTGCCGGCCCTCGACGGCCTGATCGCGACCCTTGCCGCCCTCGCTCGCGCGCATGCCGCGACGCCGATGCTCTCGCGCACCCACGGCCAGACCGCGAGCCCGACGACGCTCGGCAAGGAAGTCGCCAACGTCGTCGCCCGGCTCGACCGCGCCCGCGCCGGCATCGCCGCGGTGAAGCTGCTGGCGAAGATGAACGGCGCGGTCGGCAACTACAACGCCCACGTCGCCGCCTATCCGACGTTCGACTGGGAAGCGTTCTCGCGCCGCGTCGTCGAGGAGCGCCTCGGCCTGGCGTTCAATCCGTACACGACCCAGATCGAGCCGCACGACGCGCTCGCCGAGCTGTTCGACGCCGTGCGCCGCGCCAACACGATCCTCGTCGACTGGGCGCGCGACGCCTGGGGCTACATCAGCCTCGGCTACTTCACGCAGCGGCCGATCGCGGGCGAGATCGGCTCGAGCACGATGCCGCACAAGGTCAATCCGATCGACTTCGAGAACGGCGAAGGCAACCTCGGCCTGGCCAACGCGCTCTTCGGCCACATGAGCGAGAAGCTGCCGATCTCGCGCTTCCAGCGCGACCTCACCGACAGCACCGTGCTGAGGAATCTCGGCGTCGCCTTCGGTCACACGCTGCTCGCGTACGACTCGCTCGCCCGCGGCATGGCCAAGCTCGGCGTCGACAGCGGCGCCATCGATGCTGATCTCGACGGCGCCTGGGAAGTGCTCGCCGAGGCGGTGCAGACGGTGATGCGGCGTCACGGCATCGCCGACTCCTACGAGCAGCTCAAGGCGCTGACGCGCGGCAAGGCGATCACGAAAGAGCTTCTCCATGTCTTCGTGCGCGGCCTGGCGATTCCTGCGGCCGAGCGCGATCGTCTGTTGGCGTTCACGCCGCGCAGCTACGTCGGCTTGGCGGCGACGCTCGCGTTGGCCGCAACCGAC
>JAYVVB010000041.1:0-4832 GCA_043787455.1 Rhizobacter sp. | reverse complement strand
GGGTGCCTACTGGTGGCTGGTGGGTTGTGCGGCTCCCCGTGGGGACCACGGCCGCGCCGGCGCCTTTGCCGTCTAGGAGTGATCGGAATGGACAAGATCTGGCTGAAGAACTATCCGCCCGGCCTTCCGGCCGAGGTGGATCTGAACGAGTTCTCCTCGCTGAAGGACGTCCTCGAGCACAGTTGTAGGTGCTTCGGCGCGCTGCCGGCCTACAGCAACATGGGCGCATCGATCAGCTACGCGCAGCTCGATCGCTCGAGCCGGGACTTCGCGGCCTATCTGCAGCACACGCTCGGGCTGAGGCGGGGTGCCCGGGTCGCGCTCATGCTGCCCAACCTGCTGCAGTATCCGGTCGCCCTGTTCGGCGTACTGCGAGCGGGCCTGGTGGTGGTGAATGTCAACCCGCAATACACAGCCTCGGAACTCGAGCATCAGCTCAAGGACTCGGGCGCGACGGCGATCCTGGTGCTGGAGAACTTCGCCCATACGGTGCAGCACGTGCTCGACCGCAATCCCGGGCTCGGGCTCGCCGTCGTCACGACGGAAGTCGGCGACATGCTGCCGATGCTCAAGGAGGTCCTCACCAACGTCGTCGTCAAGTACGTGAAGAAGATGGTGCCGGTCTGGAAAATTCCCGGTGCCACCGAGTTCAATTCAGCCCTGCGCGCCGGTCATGCGCAGCGTCTCGACGACGTGCCGCTGGCGCACGCCGATCCCGCTTTCCTCCAGTACACCGGCGGCACGACCGGCGTCGCCAAGGGATCCGTACTCAGCCACGGCAACCTCGTCGCCAACCTGCAGCAGCTGGGGGCATGGATCGCGCACGATCTCGACCAAGGCAAGGAGGTGTTCCTCTGCCCGTTGCCGCTCTATCACGTCTTCGCGTTGACCTCGAGCCTGATGTTCATGAAGATCGGCGCGCACACGGTGCTGATCACCGATCCGCGCAACATGGACGGGTTCCTCCACGACCTGCGCAGGTACCCGGTCACGACGATGATCGGTGTCAACACGCTGTACCGCGCGCTGCTCGACGCGCCTGGGTTCCGCGACGTCGACGTGCGCAGCCTGAAGCTGGCGAGCGCCGGAGGGATGGCGGTCCAGCGCGTCGTCGCCGAACGCTGGGCCAAGGTCACCGGCGTGCCACTCATCGAAGGCTATGGCATGACCGAGACCTCGCCGGTCGTGATCTCGAATCCGCTCGACATCGACCAATGGACCGGGACGATCGGCATGCCGATCCCCTCCACCGATGCCGCGGTGCTCGACGACGACGGCAACGAGGTCGCGCTCGGCGAGGTCGGCGAGATCTGCGTGCGCGGGCCGCAGGTCATGGCCGGCTACTGGAATCGCCCCGACGAGACGCGCAACGTGTTCACCGGCGACGGCTGGCTCCGCACGGGCGACATGGGCACGATGGACGAGCGCGGCTACTTCAGGATCACCGATCGCAAGAAAGACATGATCATCGTTTCCGGCTTCAAGGTCTTCCCGAACCAGATCGAGGACGTCGTCGCGCTGCACCCGGGCGTCGCCGAGGTCGGGGCGATCGGCGTTCCGGACGAGAGGTCGGGCGAGGCGGTCAAGATCGTCGTCGTCCGCAAGGATCCGACCCTGACGGCGCAGGCCTTGATCGAGCACTGCCGACAGCATCTCACCGGCTACAAGATCCCGAAGATCGTCGAGTTCCGGACCGAGCCGCTGCCGAAGTCGAACCTCGGCAAGATCCTGCGGCGCCAGCTGCGCGACGCGCCAGTCGCCGCTGGTTGGCCGCAATCGACGGCCGCCGCCGACTCGGGCGGCGGGGTGCCGGCACCGTGATGGCGCCGGCGCTTCGCCTCAGAACCTGTACCAGAGGCCGAGCGAATACGTGATCGGCTTCAGGTCGATGGTGGTCTTCACTTCGACCGGGACCGGCACACCCGGAATCGTCGCGATGGCATCGACATCGCTCTTGACATCGAGGCGGGTGACCGAGGCGAACAGCCCCCAGTCCTTGCGCACCGCGTAGTTCAGGCCGGCCTGGACGGCCCAGCCGGTCGAGTCGCTCATGTCGAGCTTGCTGGTCGGCAGGCTCGAGCGGACGCTGGTGAACTTCGTGTAGTTCAGGCCCGCCCCGACGTAGGGTCGCAGCGTGTTGGCCGGGTCGCCGAAGTAGTAGTTCAGCAGCAGCGTCGGCGACACGTTCTTCGCCGACAGCAGGTTGTCGCCGAGCGCGGCGGCCCCGCCGATGCCCTTGGCCTTGATTCGCGGCGGGATGCCGAGCGCGAGCTCGACACCGATGTTCGGCGTCAAAGTTCGCTCGACGACGAAGAGCATCGTCGTCGCGTCGCCGGTCTCGGCATCGGCGCCGGCGGGAAAGACCGGCGGCGTGGCGCTGAGGCCGTTCGAGCTCGAGTGGGTCGTGTAGCGGGTGACGCCGAGCTTGACGACGTTGTCCTGGGCCTGCACCGCGGTGGCGGCCAACGCGGCGACAACCGCCGCGGCGAGGATTCTCGGGTTGAGCTTCATCGCATTTCTCCGTTCTCGTTTCTGCCCTGTCACGAACCATGGTCGCTCAGCGCGGGCGGGCCGCATTGACATCAGTCAAGTGCGGGCTCGAATCGCGCCCAGTTGCTTTGGGTCAAGGGACTCGACGGGATCGCTCGGTATGGTCGGGTGTCCAAACCCCCGGGAAACGTCATGGCCACCCCAGCGACCCCCTCTTCCAAGAATGCGACAGCGACGCGGCGGCGCGCACCTGGCGTCGCCCGTCCGCCGGCACGACGCAAGACGGCGGCGAAGGCGAAGCCCGCCCGCAAGGCGCCCGCACTCGGCGCGGCCGGCAGTGCCGTGCGCGCCGGGATCGTCGAGCGCCTGAAGGCGCTCACCGCCCTCGAAGGCGATATCGCGCGGCTCAGCCGGGGCGCGGTGGCCGAAGCGCTCGCAGTCGCCGGGATCACGGCAAAGGAGGTGACGGCGATCCTGCGCGACGTCGTCTCCGGTGCGATCGAGGCCGCTGGCCGAGCCGGCAGCGAGCTGACGGTGAGCGTCAAGGGTGTCGCCAAGGGCGCGATCGCCGGCGTGCATGACGCGCGTGGCAACCTGACCCGGGCGGCTGGCACGATCGTCAAGACGGCGATCGCCCAGGCGAGCCGGATCGGCGCCGAAGCGGGACCGGTGGCGCGCAGCGCGCTCGACGGCATCCGCGAAGGCACGACCGAGGCCGGCGCGAATGCCGCCGCCGTCGTCAGCGCAAGCGTCAGGAGCGCACTGTCGGCAGCGAGCGACATCAGCGCTCTGGCGGTCGAGGCCGTTCGCCAGGTCCTGGTCGGATCGGCCGAAGGCCTCACCGAGGTTGTCAAGTCGCATCGCGTGGCACTGAAACCTGCGCGTGCCGGAGCCAAGCGCCTGCGGCCGGCGCGAGCTTGAACGCCGTGCACCGCGGCTCACGCGTTGCGCGCGACGCGTGAGCCCGAGCGAAACGCGCGCTCCATGAGCCCACGCGTTCGGCTCCGCGGCTCCGATCTGCGCGGCGTGGCGCGGCTCGCGACCGATGCGACCTCGGGGCTGACCGATCTGGTCGAGGCGATGCACGAACGCATCGCCCGCAGCCCGGGGCTGACGGCGCCGGACGTGGACGGACGCGCCGGCGGCCTCGGCGGCCTTGTGTACAAGACGATTCGCGGCGTCACCCGCGTCGTCGGCGGCAGCATCGACTCCCTGCTGGGGCTGCTCTCCCCGGCATTGCCTGCCGAGGACCGCAGCCCGGAGCGCGAGACGGTCGTCGCTGCCTTGAACGGCGTGCTCGGCGACTATCTCGCCGCCACCGCCAACCCGCTCGCCACGACGATGGCGCTCCGCTGCGACGGGCGTCCGCTCGATCTCGAGTCCGAGGCGCTGCAGGCGCGTCTGCCGACGGCCGGCGGCCGCCTGCTGGTGCTGGTGCACGGACTGTGCATGAGCGACCTTCAGTGGTCGCGCCGGGACCACGATCACGGCGCGGCGCTCGCTCGCGACCTGGGCTACACGCCGCTCTATCTGCACTACAACAGCGGTCTGCACATCTCGATCAACGGGCGAGCCATGGCGAATCAGCTCGAGCACCTGACCGACCAGTGGCCACGACCGTTGGATCGCTTCGTTCTGCTCGCGCACAGCATGGGCGGCCTGCTGGCACGCAGCGCGCTCCACTACGGCAACCAGGCCGGCCACCGCTGGCCGTCGCGGCTGGGCGATCTCGTGTTCCTCGGCACGCCGCATCAGGGTGCGCCGCTGGAGCGCGCCGGCCATTGGATCGACATCGTCCTCGGCGCAACGCCGTATGCGGCGCCGTTCGCACGCCTCGGCAAGCTGCGCAGTGCCGGCATCACCGACCTGCGCCACGGCTATCTGGTCGACGAGGACTGGGTCGGACGCGATCGATTCGCGCCAGCTCAGGCGCCGCGACGTCCCCTGCCGCTTCCGGATGCGGTGCGTTGCTACGCGATCGCGGCGAGCCTGGGTCGAGCGGACGGCGATCTGAAAGACCGCCTGCTCGGCGACGGCCTGGTGCCGCTGGCCAGTGCGCTCGGCAGCCACCCCGATCCCGATCGATCGCTGCGCCTTGCCGAGGACCGGCAATGGATCGGCTACGGCATGAACCATCTCGACCTGCTCAGCGACGCGGGCGTGTACGCGCAACTGCGGCAGTGGCTGGCCGGCTCCGGACCGCGCCTAAGAACGGATCGCGCGCCGGCCCGTCGCTCATGACCGGCCCGGCCGCCGCGGTCCTCGCGCACCTGAAAGTCGTCGACGCCGAGCGGCAGCGCCGTGCCGCGCTGCCGGAGCTGAGCGCCAGGGTCGTGGCGCTG
>JAYVVB010000040.1:0-4574 GCA_043787455.1 Rhizobacter sp. | reverse complement strand
CGCACGAAGCGACGCGCGAGCATCGCGCCGAGGCCGGCCTGCAGGGCAGCACCGAGCGCCGCGACGAGCGCGACGACGTAGATCGCCGCGCCGTGTCGGCCGCCGAGCCATTGGACGGCGAAGGCCAGCGCGAGCGCGCCGAGCGCGACGCCGCCGAGCATGCGCCGGCCGTAGACCAGCACGCTGGCGAGCGCGATGCCCGCGGCCGGCGCGAGCGGAGACCCGTAGCCCGGGGCGATCTGCAGGGAGAGCGCCGCGAGCCCGGCCGCGACATAGGCGATCGTCGTCAGCGCCAGGGGCACCGCCCAAGGGCCGCCGGGGCGACTGGCACGCGGTTGCGCGGGGAAGGGTCCGGCGGCGCGCAACATGCGGGTCGGCCGGACGCCGTCTAGACGTTGAAGAGGAAGTTCAACACGTCGCCGTCCTTGACGACGTACTCCTTGCCTTCCGAGCGCATGCGCCCCGCTTCCTTCGCGCCATGCTCGCCGCCGTGAGCGATGAAGTCGCCGAAGGCGATCGTCTGGGCGCGGATGAACCCGCGCTCGAAGTCGGTGTGGATGACGCCCGCCGCCTGCGGCGCCGTGTCGCCGACGTGGATGGTCCAGGCGCGGACCTCCTTGACGCCGGCGGTGAAGTAGGTCTGTAGCCCGAGCAGGCCGAAGGCGGCGCGGATCAGTCGCGCCAGGCCCGACTCGGTCTGCCCCATTTCGGCCAGGAACATCGCCTTGTCGGCCTCGTCCATGTCGGCGAGCTCGGCCTCGGTCTTGGCCGAGATCGCGACGACCGGCGCGTGCTGCATCTGTGCGAAGGCGCGCAGGCGATCGAGGTGCGGGTTGTTCTCGAAGCCGTTCTCGGCGACGTTGGCGACGAACATCGCGGGCTTGGCAGTGATGAGGCAGAGCGGCTTGAGGATCGCCTGCTCCTCCTTGCTGAAGGCGATGCTGCGCACCGGCCGCGCCTCGTTGAGCGCGGCGTCGCATTGGGCGAGTACGTCGACCAGCCGCTTCGCTTCCTTGTCGTTGCCCGACTTGGCGACCTTGGTGTACCGGGCGAGGCTCTTCTCGACCGTCGCCAGGTCGGCCAGGCAGAGCTCGGTCTGGATCACCTCGATGTCGGACACCGGGTCGATCTTGCCCGCGACGTGGATGACGTTCTCGTCCTCGAAGCAGCGCACGACGTTGACGATCGCATCGGTCTCGCGGATGTGGGCGAGGAACTGGTTGCCCAGGCCTTCGCCCTTCGATGCACCCGCGACGAGACCGGCGATGTCGACGAACTCGACGATCGCCGGAACGACGCGCTCGGGCTTGACGATCGCCGCTAGCTGCGCCAGCCGCGTGTCCGGAAGCTCGACGATGCCGACGTTCGGCTCGATCGTGCAGAACGGATAGTTCTCGGCCGCGATGCCGGCCTTGGTGAGCGCGTTGAAGAGGGTGGACTTGCCGACGTTCGGCAGGCCCACGATGCCGCATTTGAGGCTCATGGGGGGCCCGAGGCCAGAGTGCAACCGCGTATTTTAGTCGGCCCCTACACTCGCCCGACCTGGCCCCGAGGAGATCGTTCGTGACCGAGTTGCAGACTCTCGCGCCGCATGTCCGCGATCTCGGCGGCGGCTTCATGGTGCGCCGGCTCCTGCCTGCCGCGGACCTGCGCGCCGTCGGCCCGTTCGTCTTCTTCGATCACTTCGGGCCGGTCGATATCGTCCCCGGCGACCACAGCGACGCGCGGCCCCATCCGCACATCGGCCTGGCCACGCTCACCTATCTCTTCGACGGCGCGATCATGCATCGCGACTCGACCGCCGTCGTCCAGCGCATCGAGCCCGCTGCGGTCAACTGGATGTCGGCTGGCCGCGGCATCGTCCATTCGGAGCGTACGCCCAAGAACCTGCTCGAGGTCGCGCATCGGCGCCACGGCCTGCAGCTCTGGGTCGCGCTGCCCGAAGCGCTCGAGGACTCCGCGCCATCGTTCCAGCACGTCGCGGCGGCGCAGGTGCCGCGCGTCCGGCTCGAGGGTGCCACCGCCCACGTCCTCGCAGGTTCGGCCTTCGGCGCGACCTCGCCGGTGAAGACCTCGTCGCCGACGCTGGTCGTGTTGATCGATGTCGACGTCGCCAGTGGAAAAGCCGTGACGCTCGACGCCGCCGATGCCGACGAGCGCGCGCTCTACGCGATCGACCATCCGATCGAGGTCGACGGCGTCGAGTACCCCGAGTTCACGATGGTCGTGCTCGCGCCCGGCTCGTCGCCCACGCTGGTCGCGCCGCGCGGCGGCCGGGTCGTGCTCGTCGGTGGCGAGTCGCTCGGCCATCGCTTTCTGTCGTGGAACTTCGTCGCCAGCACGCGCGAGCGGATCCGCGCCGCCGAAAGCGATTGGAAAGCTCAGCGCTTCGCCAAGGTGCCGGGCGAGACCGAATTCATCCCGCTGCCCGAGCGTCCCGCCCAGGAGCCGCCACCCGGCGCCCCGCCGGGATGAGCATGAGCGCGTTGCCGGCGACGGCCAGCAGCGCGCCGGCGGCGGTCAGCACGCCGGGACGAAAGCCCTCGAAGGCGAGCGACACGAGGAGCGCGAGGAGCGGCGTCATGACGCCGATGGTGCCCGCCGGGCCGACGCCGATGCGGTCCTGGATCGTCAGGAAGCAGGCGAAGGTGAGCACGGAGCCAGCGAACGCGAGGTAGGCGAGCGAGATCCACCAGCTCGGCGCCGTCGGCCAGACAACGCCCTGTCCCTGGGCGATGGCGACGAGCAGCGCGGCCGCAGCGCCGTAGAGCATGCCGAATCCCATCGCCGGCAGGAGCGGCAGGCCGCGATGACGGTTGCGGCTCGCGGCGAGGCTGCCGACTCCCGACAGCAGCACCGAGGCGATTGTGAACACGGCGCCGATCGTCGCGCCTTCGCCGCTGCTCGGACGCGTGACCTCGGGCCAGAAAATCAGTGCCACGCCGACGAGACCGAGGACGCCGCCGGCGACGAAGCGTCGCGCGAGCGGCGTGGCGAAGAGCAGCGCTGCGCCCACGCCGGCGAGGAGCGGCGAGGCCGAATATCCGACCGCGACCAGGCCCGAGGGCACGAAGCGCTCGGCGTGATACACGCAGACATACGACACGCCGTAGAGGAAGACGCCTTGCAGCGCCAGCGCCGCGTGGTCGGCGAGCTTGAAACGCAGTGGCGCGCCGCGCCAGCGGCAGGCGAGCAACACGGTCGCGCCGGCGAGCGCGAAGCGGAGCGCGACGCCGATCTCGGCGGGCATGTCGCTCACCTGATACGTGATCGCGTGCCACGTCGTGCCCCACAGAACGACGCAGATCGCGAACAGCTGCCAGGTCCTGAACCGGTGCATGAGCGTCGCTCTCAGGCGAAGGCGTAGCTCGCTGCGCCGCGCATGCCGGCGACGAGCATGCGGCCGACGCCCTCGACGATCACCGCGTTGATGCCGAAGGTCACCGCGCCGCCCATGCGCGGATGGCCGCGGTAGATCGAGAGCGTGTCGCCGACGGCATGACCCGGCACGCCGCTCTCGGGATCGACGTCGGGGATTGGGCAGCGCGCGCACGGCTTGACGCACTTGAGGCGCACCGGTCCCTCGTCGGTCGTGAAGACGATCTCGTCGATCTGATCCTCGCCGTTCGCCTCGAGCCCCGAGAGCACGAGGTTGGGCCGGAATCGCCTCATCGCGACGGGTGGCTCGCCCGCGAGCGCGAGTCGACGGTTCAGCTCGCCGAGCGATGCGGTGGAAACGACGAGCAGCGGGAACCCGTCCTGGAACGAGGTCGGCGCCTCGATCGCGCCGGTCCATTCGCGGCTCGCCAGCCGGCGCGCGTCGGGGTCGAAGCGCACGAGCCGCAGCGGCTGGCCGAGGAAGTCGCTGAACCACTGGGCGCAAAGCGGACCCATGTCGAAGGCCGCGACACGGTCGTTCCAGACCTCGGCCTCGGTGGGCTGCTCGACCCGATCGAGCGCGACGTGCAGGGCCAGCATCCCCGGCGCGCGCAGCACCAGTTCCTCGGACTTGAGTGTCGTGCGGACGAGCGCCATGCGCGGCAGCTCGCGCTGCGAGACGAACCGGCCGGCAGCGTCGACGACCATCCAGGCACGATCGAGATCGAAGCCGGTCTCGTCGAGCAGCGCGCTCGCCGGCGAGACGCCGGCGCACGATTTCACGGGATAGACGTGAACCGATTCGAGACTCACGTGCAGGTCGCTCACGGCGCTCGTTCCTAGTGGGTGCAGCGAGCGGGGTGCCCGCGGCGAGCCGGGATTGTCCACGAGCGCTGCCTACAATCCCGCGATGCCTCTCTACGACGTCGAGGTGCGTGGCGCCGGCATCGTCGGCAAGACACTCGCCCTGTCGCTCGCGCGGCTCGGCCTCTCGGTCGCGTTGCGCGCGGCGCCTGTGAGCGGCGTGCAGCGCGCCGATGTGCGCGCCTATGCGCTCAATGCCGCATCGCTCGCGCTGCTGCAGCGGCTCAAGGTCTGGGACGGTCTTGCCGACCGCGCCGCGACTCCGGTCTACGGCATGGTGGTTCGCGGCGACGCCGGCGCCTGCCTCGAGTTCTCCGCCTGGGAACAGCACA
>JAYVVB010000039.1:0-3413 GCA_043787455.1 Rhizobacter sp. | reverse complement strand
TCGCCGCCTTCCTCGCCGTCTGCGCCGCGACCAGCCTGGTCGGCTCGAGCCTCTCGACCGCCGCCCTCGGCGCCAGCGGCCTCGTGCCGAGCGCCAAGCTGCTCGCGGTCTGGGGCACGAGTGTCCTCGGCGACTTCGCCGGCCTCTTCATCGTGACCCCGATCGTCCTCACGCTCATCGGCCGGCCGCGCGTGGAGTGGGCGCCGCGGCGACTGTCGGTCGGCCTGACGATGACCCTCGTCGTCGCCTTCCTGGCGCTCGGCATCGTCCAGGCGACGCGCTGGAACAACGAGCGCATGCGTGCCGGGTTCACCAACGACGCGTCGGGCGCGTCGCTGATCCTCGCGACGCAGCTCGAAGAGCCGCTGCGCGCGCTCGAAGCGCTGCACGGCGTGTTCGCGATCACGCGCCGCCTCGGTCGCCCCGAGATGCGCCTGGCGACCGAGCACTGGCTGGAAGGCGGCGCTGTCAGCTCGATGGGCTGGAGCGAGCGCGTCCGACGCGACGACGTCCAGGCCTTCGAGGCGCGTGCGCGCGCCGACGGCGTGGTCGGCTATCGCGTGTTCGACCGCAGCGACGACGGGTCCGGCCTGGGTACGGCGGCCGGCGAGCCCGGCATTTCGGCGGCGCTGGCGGACCTGCGCGACGTATTCGCGGTCCGACTCATCGAGCCGTTCGTGGGGAACGCCGCCGCGCTCGGCGTCAACAGCCTGTCGATCCCGGCCGCCCGCGCCGCCATCCTGGAAACGCTCGAGAGCGGCCGTCCTGCCGCGACCTCGGGATTCCGCCTGACCCAGGCGGCCGCCGACGATCGGCGCATGGGAATCGTCGTCTACCAGGCGATCTACGAGGGCGACACCGCCACGGCGGCCGAGCGGCGCGCGGCGATCCGTGGCGCAGTCTTCGTGACGCTCACCATGGATGCGCAGATCGACAGCCTCGCCGGCAAGGTCCCTGGGTACTTGCGTCTGTGCGTCGTCGACACCGAGCCGGGCGCAAGCCGGCTGCGGCTCGGCGGCGCGGCCGGCTGCGAGACCGACAGCGCCTCTCTGTCCCACGTCCGGCCGTTCGTCTTCGCCGGCCGGCGGTGGGACCTGCGCGTGAGCGCGAATCCCGAGGTCGTTCCCGACAGCACGAGCCGAAGCGCCTGGACCTTCGCCGGCCTCGGCCTGCTCTCGGCGGCGATGCTCGGCGCCTCTTTGCTGATCACGACCGGCCGGGCGCGGCGCATCGAGTCCGCCGTGCACGAGCGCACGGCAGCGCTGCGCGCCGAGGTCAACGAGCGCCAGCTCGCCGAGAACGCCCTGCGAGCGAGCGAGGAGCGCTTCCGCAACGTCCTCGACAACGTGCCGATCGGCGTCGTCCACACCGACATCGGCGGACGCGTGATCCAGGCCAATCCGAGGTACTGCGAGCTCACCGGCTACAGCGAGGGCGAGCTCAACGCGCTGAGCCCGACGGCGCTGACGCACCCCGACGACGTCGCCAGCGAGGAGGCCCTCACCGCGCAGCTCATCGCCGGCGAGATTCCGCTTTACAGCCGCCACAAGCGCTGCCTGACCCGGAACGGCGACGTCGTCTGGGTGCGCTCGACCGTCTCGCTGCTGCGCGACGCCAAGAACAAGCCGTGGCGCATCGTCGGCGTCGTCGAGGACGTCACCGAACATCTTCGCCTCGAGGTCGCCGAACGTGCGCGCGAGGCGGCCGAAGCCGCGAACCGGGCCAAGAGCGACTTCCTCTCGCGCATGAGCCACGAGCTGCGCACGCCGCTCAACGCCATGCTCGGCTTCGCCCAGCTCCTCGAGATCGACCGGCGCCATCCGCTGACGCCGATCCAGCGCCCCTGGGTCGGGCAGATCCAGCAGGCCGGCTGGCACCTGCTCGAGATGATCAACGATGTGCTCGACCTGTCGCGCATCGAGTCGGGCAACCTGCGCCTCGAGTCGACGTCGCTCGACCTCGCCGAGATCGTCCAGGCGACGATCGCGCTCGTCGCCAGCGACGCCGAACGGCGCGGCATCCGCATCAGCGAGGAGCTGGCGCCGGGGACCTCGGCGGTGCTCGGCGATGCGACGCGGGTCAAGCAAATCCTCACCAACCTGCTCAGCAACGCTGTCAAATACAACATCGACAACGGCCGGGTGCACGTTGCCAGCCGACTCGCCGCGCCCGACATGGTCGAGATCTCGGTCACCGACACCGGCATGGGGATGACGCCGGGGCAGATGGAAGAGCTCTTCCGGCCCTTCAACCGACTCGGCCGGGAACGCACGGCCCTCAAGGGCACCGGCATCGGCCTGGTCATAAGCCGTCGCCTGGCCGAGGTCATGGGCGGCTCGATCCGCGTGAAGAGCGTGCCGGACGAGGGCTCGTCCTTTATCCTCAAGCTGCCGAAGGCGGTCGATCCCGACACCGTCCGGTCGATGCTCGACGAGTTCGAATCGCTGCCCGCCGAGTATCACCGCCGGATCGTCCACTACATCGAGGACAACGAAACCAACGTCGAAGTGATGCGCGGCATCCTGGCGCAGAGGGCTCAGGTCCAGTTGGAGGTGTCGATGACCGGTGCCGAGGGACTGGCGGCGGTGAGCGCGAAGCTGCCGCACCTGATCCTGCTCGACATGCACCTGCCTGACCTGAGCGGCCTGGAGCTGCTCGCCTGCCTCAAGGCCGATCCGTTGACGGCCGCGATCCCGGTCGTGGTCGTGTCTGCCGACGCGACGGCGCAGCAGATCGACGCCGCCCTCGACGCCGGCGCCGTCCGCTACCTCACCAAGCCGGTGGCGGTGAACGAGCTGCTGGCAACGATCGACGACCTGCTCGACCGGATGGATACCGACTTCGGCTGAGACCCGGGTGTCGAAGCTCGTTGAACGCGAATCAGGCGATGGGCGAAATCAATGTGTTGTGAGCGGCGATCTCTGCCGGCCCCCTGCCGATGTAAGTCATGCGTTACGAATAGCCTGTTCAGGTGCTGCCTGAAAGCCTCTCGATCCAGTCCTGCTCCAGCCGGGCCAGCAAGTCGCACAGGCGTCGTCCGGGCACGGCAGGTTCTGACCGGGTGCGTGAGTTCGCGGGCGCGCCAGTAGGCTGACGTCTGCGCAAAGCCTCGTTGTTCCAGTGACAGCGCTCCACCGGCATCACGCCGTTCAACCGGCCAGACGCTCGTTCTGCGGAAAAAGCGCTCGGCGTGCGTCGTCGTCCATCTCGGCCTTGAACGTGTGGCGGGCCTTCAGCGCCTCAGCGCGTTGCGCTGCCGGCCGCTCGTTGATTTCGTCCAGCCAGCGCTTCAGGTGAGTCAGCTGCGCCCAAGTGTCCTGGTTGCCCAGCACGAACGGCACCACGCGCGCCCACCCCCACAGCGCGATGTCCACCAACGTGTAGTTGTCGCCCAGCATGAAGCGGCGCGTGGA
>JAYVVB010000038.1:0-6838 GCA_043787455.1 Rhizobacter sp. | reverse complement strand
CGCGCGTCGTCGCCCGAGCGGTCGGAGCGCACCAGCTTCGCGTCCTTGAGACCGCGCAGCAGGCGGCTGAGATAGCCCGGGTCGAGGCCGAGGTCGCGCGCCAGCTCGCCGGCCGTCGTGCGCTCGCGCTGGGCGAGCTCCCACAGGAGCCGCGACTCGGTGAGCGAGAACCGGGTCGCGGTCAGGCTCTCGTGGAGGACGCCGATGCGCCGGGTGTAGAAGCGGTTGAAGCGGCGGACGGCGTTGGTGCGCGATACGGTGCTCATCGGGCCATTGTCGCTGATGGTTGCTTTAGACAACTATCCAGTTGTCCCGGTCAACTGGATATGGCCAAGGCCTTCGGATCCGAGACCTTGCGATCAATACTGTATAAACGTACAGTTATCGCATCATGGACCTCGTGCCCCCTTCACTTGCCTCCTCGCCGCCGACAGTCCGGCCGCCGGGCGAGTGGCTGCCCGAGGCACTGGCGCCGGCCCGGCCGCTGCCTGCCCGGCCGGTGGCCGCGAAGACCGAGCGGCGCGCCCCCGAGACCCTGCATCCGGCCTTGTGGCTCGGCCACCAGATCGGCCGCAGCGCCGGCGATGCCGTGGCCAGCGGCTTCGCCGAGCTCGATGCCGAGCTGCCCGGCGGCGGCTGGCCGCGCCGGGCCTTGAGCGAGCTGCTCCTGCCGCATCCCGGCGTCGGCGAGATCCGCCTGCTCGCACCGTCGCTGGTGGCGACGCAGCGGGCCGGTCGGCTGGTGATGGTCTTCGATCCGCCGGCGGAGTTGTCGGCCGCGGCGCTGGAGCGTCTCGGCTTCGCAGTCGGGGAGCTTCTCGTCGTCCACACCCGCGCTCGCGTCATTGCCGGCAGCGACAGCCTCTGGGCGCTCGAGCAGGCCTTGAAGAGCGGCCACGTCGGCGCCGTCCTCGCCTGGCTGCCGCCGCGCCTGCGCGCCGAGCGGCTGCGCCGGCTCCAGCTCGCCGCCCACAACCACGACGGCGCCGCGTTCGTGATGCGCGAGGCGTCGGCGGCGAGCCGCCCCACGGCGTCGCCTCTGCGCCTGGCCTTGCAGGCCGGCGGTGCCGATCGGCTGCGATTGCAGGTGCTGAAGCGGCGCGGTCCGCCGCTCGAAGCGCCTCTGCAGCTGGCATTGCCGCCGGTGCTGTCGAGAGCGGCGCGGCGCCGCTCCGACAGTGACCCTGAGCGCGCCTCGGCGTGGCAGGCGGCGACCTTCGTCAACTTCGCCTGAGCGCCGTCGTGACGGCGATCCGCGGCGTGCCCCGAACGATCCCTTTCCTTCTCGCTGCATCATGCTCTGGGTCGCGCTCCACCTGCCCTGTCTCTCGCTCGAATCGTTCGCGGCGACCCTCGTCGCAGGCGATGCGGCGGTCGCGTCCGAGCCGGCGATCGCGCTGGTCGACGAGCACCGCATCTCGGCGGCCAACGCGGTGGCCCAGGCCGAGGGCGTCAAGCCCGGGCTGAAGCGCGCGACCGCGCTCGCGCTCGCGCCGGGCATCACGCTCGGTCAGGCCGACGCGACGCGCGACGCCGAAGCGCTGCTGCCGGTCGCGCATGCCGCGCTCGCCTTCACGCCGAACGTGTCGTTGCCGCCTGCAAGCGAGCCGAACACCGCGCCGCACACCGTGCTGCTCGAAGTGCAGGCGAGCCTGCGCTACTTCGGTGGCCTCGATCGATTGCTCGAGCGCTTGCTGCAAGCGGTGCAGCCGCTCGGCCATGAGGTCCGCATCGCCGTCGCCGCGACGGCCGCGGGCGCGGCCATCCTCGCCCGCGTCGAGCCACCGCCGCGCTGCACGAGCCTGGAAGCGACGCGCCGGGCGCTCGCCGTCGCGCCGGTCTGGCTGCTCGGCCCCGGACGCGAGCATTGGGAAGCCATGCAGGGCATGGGCCTGCGCCAGGTGGGCGATCTCCTCGGTCTGCCGCGCACGGGGCTCGCGCGCCGCTTCGGCGAATCGCTGCTCATGGAGATCGACGCCGCCTTCGGCCGTCGTCCCGATCCGCGCGAGGCGATCGTTCCGGCGCGCCTGTTCGAGAGTCGCCTCGAGCTTTTCGCCCGCGCCGACAGCACCGAGCAGGTTCTCTACGGCGCGTCGGTGCTGCTCGCGCGGCTCGTGACGTGGCTCTCGGCGCAGCAGGCCTTCGTGCGCCGCTTTCGCCTCCTCATGCACCACGAGACGCGCTGGCAGCAGGGCGATCGCACGCCGCAGGCGACCTCGCTCGACATCGCCCTCGCCGAGCCCTCGCGCGACAGCGCCCACCTGCTCGTGCTGCTGCGCGAGCGCCTGGCCCAGGTGCAGTTGCCGGCGCCGACGCTCGAGCTCGCCCTGCAGGCCGATGACATCGTCAAGCGCGCCGCGCCCAACAGCGAGCTGTTCCCGACGCGGCAGAGCGAGAACGAAGGCCTGACGCGGTTGATCGAGCGGCTGCAGGCGCGCCTGGGCGTCGATCAGGTGCAGTGCCTGGGCGCGATCGAAGACCATCGACCCGAGCGGGCGAGCGGGCTGCGCCGCGCCGATGCCGCCGCCGCTCGGCCGCAGCGTGCCGCACGCGCGAAGGGTCGTCGTGAAGCGTCCGCCGGCTCGGCCGGCAAGGAGAACGAAGCGATGGCGGCTTCGGCGCGCCCGGTGTGGCTGCAGCCCATCTGCGAGCCGCTGCAGGAGCGGCGCTCGCGTCCCTTGCTCGACGGCCGGCCGCTCAGTCTGCTCTCGGGCCCGGAGCGGATCGAGGCCGGCTGGTGGGACGCCGGCCTGGCCGAGCGCGACTACTTCATCGCCGAGGCGGCCGACGGTGCGCTGGTCTGGATCTATCGTGCCCGCTTGCCGCTATCGACAGAAGGCGCCAACGAGAGCGGCTGGTTCCTTCATGGCCGCTTCGGCTGAATGCGCCGCAGAGAGCGGCGTCTCTTCAGCGACGCTCTTCGCCGATCAGCGTGAAGCCGCGACGGCGCAGCGACCCGCAGAGCCAGCGGTTGCCGTTGACGCCGCAAAAGAGCATGTAGACGGCGTAGAAGCCGAGGCCCGCGAGCGCGACCGCGGCGGTGCGCGAGGTCGGCGTCGGCGCGCCGTTGAAGTAGGCCTCGCCCGCGTAGTAGAGAAAGCCCACCGCCGCCAGCAGCCACGTGCGCTTGACGATCGCCGAGAGCGAGCCGACGAAGAACGCCTGCCACGAGAATCCCATCTTGACGCGAACGATGTCGCCTTCGGGTGACTTGTACAACCGGTACGTGCTCATTTCCAACCTGCCCCTTGCCTGGACGACTTCGTCTTCGAAGCCTGAAGGTACTTCAGCTCGTGCGCCGCGCTGCTCGACGCCGCGGCCACGGCCGGTACAAAGTCTGCTTCGGCAGGTTTGTGTCGTCTCTCAAGGGAGCGATCGTTTCGATCCCGTCAACTCGGTAACGGGATGTTCGGCGCGAACGTGATGAAACGTTTCGGCAACGCCGCTAGGCAACGCGCCCGAACCACCACACCGACAGGGCCGCGGCGATCATCATCAGCATGGCGCCGACGGCCGCGAGGAGAGCGCTGATCTCGGTCTCCTTCTTCTCGACGATGAGCCGGGTGCTGAGTCCCTGGTAGACCTTTTTCAGGTCGGCGGAGGTGCCGGCATAGAAGTAGTCGGCGTTGGTGAGCTTGGCGATCGCCTTGAGCGTGTCCTCGTCGAGACGCACGCGCATCGACCAGCCCTCGAAGCCGATGGTCTCGCCTTCCTTGGTGCCGATGCCGACGGTGTAGATGCGAACGCCGCGGTCGGCGGCCATCTTCGCCGCCTCGAGCGAGTCGGGGCCGGTCGTGCGCTGGCCGTCGGTGAGCAGGATGATCGCCGCCGACGCGTACGAGCCCGGCGCCACCGGCTTGAAGTCGGGCGGCGGCTTGTCGTTCGGGCCGGGCGGCATGGCGCGCGCGCCGGTGATCTGCGAGAGATCGATGCCGGCTTCGGGAAAGATCGTCGCCAGCGCCAGGACGATGCCGCTGCCGATGGCGGTGCCGCGCTGCAGCTGGAAGCGGTCGATGGCGGCGTTGACGTCGTCGCGGCTCAGCGTCGGCGCCTGCACGACCGCGGCGGTGCCGGCGAACGAGACGACGGCGATCTTCACGTTCCTCGGCAGGTCGGTGACGAAGCTCTTCGCCGCTTCCTGCGCGGCGACGATCCGGCTCGGTTGGACGTCGGCGGCGCGCATGCTGCCCGAGACGTCCATCGCCAGTACGATCATCTCCTGCTGCGACGGCAGGGTGATCAGCGCCGCCGGCCGCGACGACGCGAACAGCAAGGTCGCGAGGGCGAGGAACATCAGCACTGGCGGCACGTGGCGGCGCCAGGCGCTGCTCGCGCCGAGCGCTTCCTTGACGAGGCCGAGGTTGGCATAGCGCAGGCTCGTCTTCTTGCGCCGCGTGATCAGGAACCAGTAGAGCAGGACGGCGACCGGCAGGGCGAGCATCGCCCACAGCATCGACGGCCAGAGGAAGGTCATCCAGGGCGACGACGGCGTCATGTCGTGCCTCCGCGGGCAGCGGCCGAAGCCGGTCGCACGTGGGCGATCGACCGGTTGCGCGGGCCGCTCCAGTTGGCGAGCCGGCTGCGCTGCTTCTTCAGATCGGTGAAGCGCAGGACGGCGTCGACGAGGTCGTCGTCGGTGCCGAGCTCGAGCGTGTCGACGCCGGCGCGCGCCAGCGATTCGCGCAAGCTCGTCTCGCGTCGCTCGGCGGCGGCGGCGAAGCGCTTGCGAAAGCCGCGGTGATGGGTGTCGACGACGATCTGCTCGCCGGTCTCGGCGTCCTTCATGGTGACGAGGCCGATGTCGGGCAGATGCATCTCGAGCGCGTCGAAGAGGCGTACCGCCGTCACCTCGTGGCGCAGCGACAAGGTGCCGAGCGCCTTCTCCCAGCCGGGTGTGCTGATGAAGTCGGAGATGACGAATATCGTCGAGCGCCGCTTGATCGTGCGCTGCGCCGCGAGCAGCAGCTCGCGCAGGTCGGTCGCGCCAGCCGCGGCTTCGACGGGCCGCGCGGCGATGCGCTGCAGCAGCTCGAGAACGTGCATCCGGCCGCCGCGCGCCGGCAGCATGGTGTCGACGCTGGTGCCGTAGAGCAGGGCGCCGACGCGGTTGCCGTGACGGGTCAAAAGCCGCGCCAGCACGGCGACGAACTCGCGCGCGACCATTCGCTTGGTGCGGCGGTTCGAGCCGAAGTCGACGCTCGCGGAGAGGTCGACGAGGAACCACGCCGAGAGCTCGCGGTCTTCGGTGAACTGGCGCACGTAGGGTTGCTGCAGGCGCGCCGTGACGTTCCAGTCGATGTGGCGGACGTCGTCGTGGTGCTGGTATTCGCGCAGGTCGGCGAGGTCGAGGCCGGCGCCGCGCATCAGCGTCCGATGGTCGCCCTGCAAAACGCCGTCGAGACGGCGCAGGACGGTCCACTCGAGCCGCTTCAGAAGCGCGCCGGCACTCTCGCCGAAGGCGTCTTCGACGCGTGACGGCCGGGGGCTGGCGGCAGCCTCGTCTTTCATCGCGTGGCGTCCGTGCTCGTCGCGAGCGGCTTGTCGGGCACGGGGATCCTCTTCATCACGCGTGCGATCACGGCATCGGCGTCGATGCCCTCGGCCAGCGCTTCATACGACAGGACGAGGCGATGGCGCATGACGTCGCCGACGAGACCGGTCATGTCCTCGGGCAGGGCGTAGCTTCGGCCGCGCATGAAGGCGAGGGCGCGCGCGCCTTCGATCAGGCCGATGGTCGCGCGCGGGCTGGCGCCGAAGCTCAGGTACTTGCCGATGTCGCCGAGCTCGTAGCGGTCGGGCCGGCGCGTCGCGCTCACGAGCTTGACGGCGTACTGGATCAGCGACGGATCGACGTAGACCTTGCGGCACTCCTGCTGCAGCTCCTGCAGCTGGCCCATGCTCGCGATCGGGCTCATCGTCACCGGCGGGCCGGTGACGCGCTGGGCGATGACGAACTCCTCTTCCTCGCTCGGGTAGTCGACGAGCACCTTCATCATGAAGCGGTCGACCTGCGCCTCGGGCAGCGGATAGGTGCCCTCGGTCTCGATCGGATTTTGCGTCGCCATCACGAGGAAGGGCTCGGGCACCTTGTGGGTCTCGCCGGCGATCGTCACCTGGCGCTCCTGCATCACCTCGAGCAGCGCGCTCTGCACCTTGGCGGGGGCGCGGTTGATCTCGTCGGCGAGAAGCAGGTGCGTGAACACCGGCCCGAGCGAGGTGCTGAACTCGCCCGTGCGCGGATTGAAGATGCGCGTGCCGACGAGATCCGCAGGAACCAGGTCGGGCGTGAACTGGATCCGCTTGAAGGTGCCGCGCAGGGTCTGCGCCAGCGTCTTCACGGTGAGCGTCTTGGCCAGGCCGGGGACGCCTTCGACGAGCAGGTGGCCTTGCGCGAGCATCGCGACCATCACCCGCTCGAGGAAATGGTCCTGGCCGACGACGACGCGCTTGACCTCGTAGAGCACGCGCTCCATGAGGGTGGCGGCCTCGGCCTGGATCGAAGGAGAGTCGGTCATCGCGAAGTGCTCATGAGAAAGGGTGCCGTCCTGAACGCAGTGAAGGATCCCGGCCGGCGAGATGAGAAGATCCTTCGCCTGCGCTCAGGATGACAGCCTCTCAGAACGGTGGCATGCCCGCGGCCGCCGCCGCGTTCTCGATCGGCACGGCGAAGCCGATGCCGATGAAGACGCGCTGCCGGTTCGGGTTCAGGATCGCGGTGACGATACCGACGACCTCGCCGTCCATCGTCACCAGCGGGCCGCCCGAGTTTCCCGGGTTGGCCGCGGCGTCGAACTGAATCAGGTTGGTGAGCATCTGCTGGCCGTCGGGCGATCGGAAC
>JAYVVB010000037.1:0-3364 GCA_043787455.1 Rhizobacter sp. | reverse complement strand
TACTTGTACGGCGCGACGGTCTCCTTCACGAAGTCCTGCAACGCCTTCACCATCGCCTCGTCGCCGTGGTGCCCTGCGCGCAGCACGACGCAGGCCTTGACGATCTGGCCGCGCTCTTCGTCGGCGACGCCGATGACTGCGCATTCGGCCACCGCCGCGTGCCCGAGCAACGCGTCTTCCACTTCCGCGGCGGCGATGTTGTAGCCGGCCGAGATGATCATGTCGTCGGTGCGAGACTGGTAGAAGAAGTAGCCGTCGGCGTCCTGCAGGTAGGCGTCGCCGGTGTAGTTCCAGCCGCCCTGCACGTAGTCGGCCTGGCGCGGGTCGTCGAGGTAGCGGCAGCCCGTCGGCCCTTGCACCGCGAGGCGGCCGATCGTGCCGGCGGGCACCGTGTTGCCGGCGTCATCGACGACGCGCGCGCGATAGCCGGGCACGGCGATGCCGGTAGCGCCAGGCCTGGCATGCACCTCGTCGGCGGAGATGAAGATGTGGAACATCTCGGTCGCGCCGATGCCATCGATGATCTCGATGCCCGTGGCCTCGCGCCAGAGCGCGCGCGTCGCGGCGGGGAGCGCTTCGCCCGCGGCCACGCACTTGCGCAGCGGCCCGCCGTCGCGCGCGCCGATCTGCCTTTCGCGCGCGCCGGCGGCCATGGCGCGGTACGAGGTCGGCGCCGTGACGCAGATGGTCGCGCGATGGGCGACGATCGCCTCGAGCAGGTCGGGCGGGCCGGCCTTCTCGAGCAGCACCGTCGAGGCGCCGATGTGCATCGGAAAAAGCGTGAGGCCGCCGAGACCGAAGGTGAAGGCGAGCGGCGGGCTGCCGATGAAGACGTCGTCAGGCGCAGCACGCAACACGTGCGGCGGAAAGCACACGCAGCTCGCCATCACGTCGCGATGGAAGTGCATCGTCGCCTTCGGCTGGCCGGTGGTACCCGAGGTGAAGGCGAAGAGGCAGGTGTCGTCGGCGGCGGTGTCGACGGTGGCGAACGGCGCGTCGTGACGCGCCATGCGAGCTTCGAGGCCGTCGGTCGACGACACGTCGCCGAAGCAGACGATGCGCGCCAGCATCGGAGCCTGCGCCGCCGCGGCGTCGAGCTCGCCGCGGAGGGCTACGTCGCAGAGCGCGATCGTCACCTGACCGCGCTCGATGATCTGGCCCAGCTCCTTGGCGCGCAGCATCGGCATCGTCGCAACGGCGATGCCGCCCGCTTTCATCACCGCGAACCAGCAGGCGACGAGCATCGGCTTGTTGGCCGCGCGCAGCAGCACGCGGTTGCCGGGCACGAGGCCGCACTCGGCGACGAGCACATGGGCGATGCGGTCGGCCTGGCGCTGCAGCCCGGCGTAGGTCCACGACGGGCCGCCGGGCGCGCTGACGCAGCGCCGGTCGCCGCGGCCTTCCTTCACGTGGCGGTCGAGCAGCTCGGTCGCGCAGTTCAGGCGCTCGGGGAAGCGCAGCTCGGGCCCGTCGAAGAAGAACTCGGGCTGCGCATCCGGCGGCGGCAGATGGTCTCGGGCGAAGGTGTCGAGGTGCGCGGTGTACGTCATGGCTTGCTCAGGTGACGAGATCCTTCGTTTCGCTCAGGATGACAAGTGCAGGCGCTGGACTGTCATGCTGAGCGAAGCGGAGCATCTCGCCGTTCAGAACGCCGCGATCCCCGTGATCGCGCGGCCGAGGATCAGCGCGTGCACGTCGTGCGTGCCCTCGTAGGTGTTCACGACCTCGAGGTTGACGAGGTGGCGTGCCACGCCGAACTCGTCGCTGATGCCGTTGCCGCCCATCATGTCGCGCGCCAGGCGGGCGATGTCGAGCGCCTTGCCGCAGGAGTTGCGCTTCATGATCGACGTGATCTCGACCGAGGCCGTGCCCTCGTCCTTCATCCGGCCGAGGCGCAGGCACCCCTGCAGGCCGAGCGTGATCTCGGTCTCCATGTCGGCGAGCTTCTTCTGGATCAGCTGGTTGGCGGCGAGCGGCCTGCCGAACTGCTTGCGGTCCATCGTGTATTGCCGCGCCCGGTGGAAGCAGTCTTCCGCGGCGCCGAGGGCCCCCCAGGCGATGCCGTAGCGGGCGCTGTCGAGGCAGGTGAACGGGCCTTTCAGCCCGCGCACCTCGGGGAAGGCGTTCTCCTCGGCGCAGAACACTTCGTCCATCACGATCTCGCCGGTGATCGATGCTCGAAGGCCGACCTTGCCGTGGATCGGCGGCGCGCTCAATCCCTTCGCGCCCTTGTCGAGGATGAAGCCGCGTATGGCTTGCGATCCATCGCCCTCGTCTGCCTTGGCCCAGACGACGAATACGTCGGCGATCGGCGAGTTGGTAATCCACATCTTCGAGCCGCTGAGCGAGTAGCCGCCCGCGACCTTGCGGGCGCGCGTGACCATGCTGCCCGGATCGGAGCCGTGGTTCGGCTCGGTGAGTCCGAAGCAGCCGATCCACTCGCCGCGCGCGAGCTTCGGCAGATACTTCTGCTTCTGCGCTTCGGTGCCGAAGGCGTTGATCGGCACCATCACGAGCGAACTCTGCACGCTCATCATCGAGCGATAGCCCGAGTCGACGCGCTCGACCTCGCGCGCGACGACGCCGTAGCAGACGTAGTTGAGCCCGCCGCCGCCGTACTGCTCGGGGATGGTCGCGCCGAGCAGGCCCAGCTCGCCCATCTCGCGAAAGATCGCGACATCGGTCGTGCCGTTGCGGAACGCCTCGGTGACGCGCGGCAACAGCCGCTCCTGGCTGTAGGCCCGCGCCGCCTCGCGCACGGCGCGCTCGTCCTCCGTGAGCTGCTGTTCGAGCAGCAGCGGGTCGTCCCAGTGAAATCTCGCCTTCGCCTTGCCCATGATGTGCTCCTGCTCCTTGCCCGCTCAGTCGGGGACGACCGCGGTGACCTCGATCTCGACCTTGGCGCGATCTTCCATCAGCGCCGTCACCTCGACCGCCGTCATGGCGATATCGAAGTCGCCGACAATCTCGCGAAATGCGGCGCCGATGGCGCGGCCGGCGGCGAGGTACTCGCGTTTGCTGGTCACGTACCAGGTCATGCGCACGATGTGCTCGGGCTTCGCGCCGCCGACACGCAACACGGCGGCGACGTTCTCGAGCGCGACCTTGGCCTGCGCCGCGAAGTCGTCGCTCGCGAACACGCCGGCCGCGTCCCAGCCGACCATGCCGGCGACGTACACCTGGCGACCCGTCGCTGCGACGCCGTTGGCGTAGCCCTTGGGGCGCGGCCAGCCGTCGGGCAAGAGCGCTTCCTTCATCGAGCCGTCTCCTTGTCGTTGATGGACTTCAACAGGTCGCGGCCGATGATGAGCAGCTGCACCTCGCTCGCGCCTTCGTAGATGCGCAATGCGCGAATCTCGCGGTA
>JAYVVB010000036.1:0-2584 GCA_043787455.1 Rhizobacter sp. | reverse complement strand
ATACCGCAACTGCCAGTTCATGACCCCGGAAACGCGGCGCACGACGCATTTCTTCTGGAACTACCTGCACAACTTCGATCTCGACGATCCGAACATCGCGCTCTCGCTCTGCAACAGCCTGCGCGAGGGATTCATGGAGGACAAGGCGATCATCGAGGCGCAGCAGAAGCTCTTCGACGCCGATCCCGACACCAAGCTGCTCGCCATCGCCGCAGACGCTGCGCTCGCGCACTTCCGCAGGGTGTTCGAGCAGCGTCTCGCGGCCGAGCGCAGCGAGGCGCTCGCCGCCTGAGCCATTGGCAAGACCGGGGTCGAAGCCGCTACTTCGTTGCGGATGCAAGCGTTGGCCGCTGAAAGATCGTCGGACTGGTGAGCCAACGCAGAAGCTCGGCATTCCCGCGCGCTGCAGCGCCCGTGTCAGTCTCTCGGCGTGGCGGGTATCCCTGAACAGCAGTGTGGCCGCTGCGGGGGTCGCGCCTCGCCGGGCTGAAACGGCTGCAGTCTCGAGATGGTGCGCCTCGCTTCATCGACACTACCGGCTTCGACTTGCGCGAATGCGATGCCGATGCGAGTCGCCTGCCGTTGGAACGGCGACTCGGCCAGCTCGGTCACTCGTTCGCCCACGGCGACAGCCTCCGCAAAGCGGCAGAGGCAGACCAGGCCGAAGGTCTGCGGCGCGTACTACCAATTGAGTTCAACGCGCACCTTCGCTCTGCGACGGCGACTGCACCGCAAGCCATATCTCGTTGCGACGCATGAACCAGGGGATGAATGGCGGGTCGTATCGCGAAAGCGTCGGCTCGCCCGTCCAGGGAAGCTGTGCCGCTCGCAGGGTCGCCTGGAGCTTGGCCAGGTGTTCCTCGTAATTACCCTGCGACCAGAAACCCGAATAGCGGATCACGGCGACGCGGCTTTTGGGCACTTCCCGCAACTGCACCCGCGGATCGAGGGGCTCGGGCGCCGAGGCCAGCGTCACTCCTTTGGGCAAGACAAACTGCACCACGTAGCCGCCGGGCGCCGCTGCCTGCGTCACAGGTGCCGTCATCTCGATCCGCGCAGGCGAGGCGGCCTGGGTCACCGGCGCGGTCATGTCGAACTTCCTGGCACCCTTGTTCTTGCCGAAGATGTAGCCGGCCAGAATCGGGAACGCTTCGTTGCCAGCGGTGTCGGCGGTGCCGCTGACCAGCACCTGCGCAACGACAAAGGCCGCGTACTGGCGAACTTCCGCCCCGTCCAGTTTCTGGACGACTTCGTAGCTCGGTTCCTCGATGGCTTTTGACGACAGGGGCATGGCGGCGAGAAGCAGGCAGACCAACATCTTCAACATGGACAGTGATCTCCGGACTCTGGCCAAAACGCCGACGGCTGAGGTCGATGGCGCGATGAAGTGCGCGAGTGTGCTCCGCTTGGGCATGCGGCGCGTCGGCGTGGACATGGGCATGTCGCCTCTACCGTGCGCTTTCAACCCGTCTAAGCAGGCAGCGTCAGACCCTCGTGGATCGCCACACGTTCCAGTGCCGATTCGAACAGTGCCCGTGAAGCGCCCGCCACGCGTCGCAGGTAGGCATGCAGCGCGGCGTCAGCCGGGCTGCGGTCCTCGCAGTCGGCGCTGTAGGCCTCGAAGTTCGACAGCTGCATCAGCAACTCGGCAACATGGCGCGGGCATTCGCAGGAAATAGTCGATGACAGACCAGCAAAGTCCGTCAGGGTGTCGTCGTCAAAGCGCCGCGGGGCCGCCTCGGCGGCCGCCCACCAAAGTGGATCGTCCAGCAAAACGGTGTCCACCGGCCCAGCGCCACGCGCGGCCGAGGAACCGTCAAGCGCTGCCAGCCACGAGCCCAACGCAGCATCGTCCGGCGGCTCACGCAGCAGGAGAATTCCTGCGCCGACAAACGCATCTCTCGCGGCCGCACCGGCAAAGCGATAGACGACTGCGGCGCATCGTGCGCCCCAGGCGTCTTGCACCGTCTTAAGTTCAGACAGCGCGTCGACGTGCAGGCTCGGGCCCAGCCAAAGCAGCAGGTCGACCGGCCGGTCGGGCGGTGTCGGGGCAGCCTCCGCCGCTCGGGCCAAGGTGTCAAAGACTGCGCACACCTCGGCTGACTGCCCAAATTGCCGAACGGCGGCGGGTCGCTGGAGCCGTCGCGCCAGCGCTGCACCCACCACCACCAATCGCCGGGGTGCGGGGCGGGACAGCGCCAACCGACCTTCGCCGGCACGACTGTTGGCATGCGTGCTGGCGACCTGTTGCAACTGCGTCGTGTCCAGCGCCGCGATCGAACCGATCGCATGCCCGTGGTCGGTCAGCTGCCTGAGCAACGCCAGACGTTGCACGTCGGCCAATGAATAGAGGCGATGGCCTGTCGGCGTGGTGGCGGGCGCGACCACCCGGTAGCGCCGCTCCCAGATGCGCAGTGTCGAGACCGGCATGCGCACCATGCGCGCCACGGCGCCGCTGCGGTACTGAGGGGCTGGAGCGGCGACCTGTCGGCCGCCAGCAGGGGCGAGCTTCTTGGTTGGCATTGGGACCACCTTTGAATAGCTTTTGAGTCTGATTATCGCCACTTTTAGGGCTATTCCCTGC
>JAYVVB010000035.1:0-19700 GCA_043787455.1 Rhizobacter sp. | reverse complement strand
GCGCGCCGCCTGATGGCCGAATGGCGCCATCTCGACGCGAGCGACCTGCCGGCGTCGGAGTTCCTGCGCCACGTGATCGAGCATTCGCTGCTCGCCGCTCATCGCCACGTCTTCGGCGTCTTCTTCTGGTTCGTGCTGCTCGCGAGCTTCGGCCTCGGGCCCGCTGGCGCGGTCCTGTACCGGCTCGCCGAGTTCGTCAGCCGCTACTGGTCGTTTCGCGGCGGCAACGCCGGCATCGCCGTGAACGAGACGCTGATGGCGCTGTCGCAGCGGCTGTTCCAGCTGCTCGACCATATCCCGGCACGTCTTACGGCGTCGGGCTTCGCCGTCGTCGGCAACTTCGAGGAGGCCGTCAACTGCTGGCGCCGCGAGGCCTCGCTCTGGCGCTACGACAACGAAGGCGTGATCCTGGCGGCAGCGGCCGGCGCCGTCGGCGTGCAACTCGGCGGCGGCTCGGCGCCTGGGCTCACGCCCGACCGTGCCAAGACCTTCGAGGCCGGCGCGCCACCCGAATCGGCGGCGGCCGACGGCTCGACGTCGGGCGTACCGCCGCAACTTGGCCACCTGCGCAGCATCGTCGCCCTCGTCTGGCGCTCGGTCGTGCTCTGGATGCTGCTGCTGGCCTTGCTCTCGCTCGCCAACCTCATCGGCTGATCACTGCAGCTCGTCGACGATCTGGCGATAGATGCGATAGCGCGACTCGGCGATCTCGCCGCGCTCGAGCGCCGCGCGCACGCCGCACCCCGGCTCGTGCAGGTGGGTGCAGTTGTAGAAGCGGCACTCGCTCGCGTGGACGCCGATGTCGGGCATCAGCGCGGCGATGCGCGCAACCTCGATGTGATGCAGGCCGAACTCCTGGAAGCCCGGCGAGTCGATGAGCGCGCTCCCGCGCGCTGCGTCGAGCCAATACCACTGCGTCACAGTCGTCGTGTGCCGGCCGGTGTTGAGCGCCTGCGAGATCTCCCCGATCTGCGCCTTGGCGTCGGCGACCATCAGATTGACGAGCGTGCTCTTGCCCGCCCCGCTCGGGCCGAGCACGAGCGTCGCGCGCTCGTCGAGCAGCGGCCCCAGGCGCGCGCGCGCGTCGTCGGGATCCTTCTTCAACGCCATGTCGAGCACCTCGACGCCCATCGCCGCATACGGGGCGAGCCTCGCCCTGGCCGCCGCAAAGGTCGGCAGGTCGCGCTTGTTGAGGACGATGCGCGCCGAAATCTCGGCCTCGCCCGCGGCGATCAGTGCCCGCGCCAACTGCGACTCGCTGAACACCGGCTCGGCCGCGACGACGACGAGCAGCTGGTCGATGTTGGCGGCGAACGCCTTGGTCCTGAAATCGTCCTGGCGGTAGAGCAGGTTGGTGCGTGGCAGGACTCGTTCGATGACTCCCTCGTCGCCCGAGGCCTGCCAGGCGACGAGATCGCCCACGACCGCCTCGCTCTTCTTGCCGCGGGTGTGGCAGAGGATGCGGCTCGCGTCGGCCGCCTCGACGACGAGACGCCGGCCGTGCCCCGAGACGACTCGCCCCGGCGCGTCAGCCGACGAAGGCGACGAGGGCATCGGCCTTCGCGGCGCAGATGAAGTCGTTGATCGAGATGCCGCCGGCCGTATGAGTCGAGAAGCGCACGACGCAGCGGTCGAACTGGACGCGCAGGTCGGGGTGATGGTCTTCGACATGGCACATCCAGGCGAGCGCGTCGACGAAGGCGACGGTCTCGAGCCAGCCCTCGAAGGCGAAGGTCTTCTCGATCGCGCCGTCGGCCTGACGCCAGCCGCTCATCTGCGCGAGGTGTTCGTGCACGGCCTGGGGGCTCAGCGCGGCGGCGCGTGTCTGGCATTTCTGCTCGAGGAAGTTGGTCATGGGATTGCTCCGCGAAGGTGACTCGACAGGGCCGCGAGACGCTCGACAGCGGGAGGATGCGAATAGAAGAAGCGCGCGTAGACCGGGTCCGGCGTCAGGGTGGAGGCGTTGTCCTCGTGCAGCTTGAGAAGCGCCGAGGCGAGGTCGCGTCCGTCGGCGTGGCGCGTGGCGAAGGCGTCGGCCTCGAACTCGTCGCGTCGGGACCAGCCCGACATGAGCGGCGTGACGAAGACGCCGAGCACCGACACGACGAGCATCAGGAGGAGCAGGGCGAGGGCGTCATTGGGCAGGGTCAGGTTGGGCGTCACGCCCAGGCCGGTGTAGAACCACGAGCGCACCGACAGCCAGCCGAGGAGGGCGAAGAAGCCGAGCGACAGGACCGCCATCGCGAGCAGGCGCTTTCGGATGTGACGGAGCTTGAAATGGCCGAGCTCGTGGGCGAGCACCGCTTCGACCTCGCCGGGGCCGAGTCGTGCGAGGAGCGTGTCGAAGAAGACGACGCGCCTGGCCTTGCCGAAGCCGGTGAAGTAGGCGTTGGCATGCGCCGAGCGCCGGCTGCCGTCCATTACGAACAGGCCTTTGGCGGCGACGAAGCCAGCGCGCGCCATGAGGGCCTGGACGCGGGCCTTGAGCGATTCGTCGTCGAGCTCATCGAAGCGGTTGAAGAGCGGCGCGATGACGCTCGGCACGACGACCTGCGCGATGACGACGATCGCCAGCCATGCAAGCCAGGCGAAGAGCCACCACGCACGTCCGGTCGCAGCCATGAGCCAGAGCACGCCGGCCAAGAGCGGCACGCCGATGACGGCGGCGACGGCGAGGCCCTTGAGCATGTCGACGAACCAGAGCCGCCAGGTCGTGCGGTTGAAGCCGAAGCGCTGCTCGAGGCGAAAGGTCGAGTACCAATCGAATGGCAGATCGAAGACGGCGCCAATCGCGACGAACGCGACGACGAGCGCGACCTCGTAGCCGAGCTCGCCGGCCCTCGGCGCGACCGCATCGCGGACGACACCGTTGAGCGCGTCGAGGCCGCCGAAGAGGGTCCAGCCGAGGAGGACGAGCGCGCCGACGATCATCTGCACGTGGGCGAGGCGGAACTTCGCGAGCGTGTAGTCGGCGGCCTTGCGATGGGCGGCAAGCTCGACCGACGCACGAAAGGCCTGCGGCACTTCGTCGCGATGGCGCGCGACGTGTCGAACCTGTCGCGTCGAGAGCCAGGCGCGCAACAGCAACGACACGGCGAGCGCGATCGCGAAAAGCTCGGTCCAAGCCAATGAGGTCACGGGCGCCAGTGTAGGTGCGGTGTCAAGACCCGGCTGCTGCGAGAATTTCGACCCTGGAGCACACGATGACCGATACCTTGCTGACCGTGGACGATCACAACCTCGTCTGGATCGACCTCGAGATGACGGGTCTGTCGCCCGAGCGCGACCGGATCATCGAGATCGCCGTCGTCGTCACCGACGCGCAACTCGGCCGCCGCACCGAAGGCCCGGTGCTCGCCGTCCACCAGAGCGACGAGACGCTGGCGACGATGGACGCCTGGAATACGGGTACCCATGGCCGCAGCGGCCTCACCGATCGCGTCCGCGCGTCGCGTGTCGACGAAGCCGAGGCCGAGCGCCAGGTGATCGGGTTCCTTCAGCGCTACGTGAAGAAGAGCGTCTCGCCGATGTGCGGCAACAGCATCTGCCAGGACCGGCGCTTCCTCGCCGCGACGATGCCCGCGCTCGAAGCCTTCTTCCACTACCGCAACCTCGACGTCAGCACGCTGAAGGAGCTGGCGCGGCGCTGGCGCCCCGAGCTGCTCGCGGGGTTTCGCAAGGCGCAGGCGCACACCGCGCTCGCCGACATCCGGGAGTCGATCGACGAGCTGGCCTATTACCGCGAGCACTTCCTGCGCGTTCAGCCGCCGGCGCAAGATTCGCCGTCGTTGTAGAATCATAGGCTTGGCGAAAATCGGCACGAGAGATCGGCACCGAGAAGCGTCAACTCGTTCATCCCCTCTGACCTTCTCGGTCGCACGACACCGCACTCGCGATGTCAGGCAGCTCGAGCTCTGTTCGCACTGGTCGGCGGCGATGCCGTCGCTGAAGGTCCTCTTCGGCCTAGCTCCCATCGGAGCGGGCTGCGGCCTTTTTCCATGCGACAGAACGCCTCCGACGACGGAGGCAGGCGCCCTGCAAGAGCACGGTCGCCGCTCGACTGCAGAAAATGACCATGTCCTTTGAATCTCTCGGCTTGCCCGAACCTCTCGTCCGCGCCGTCACCGACGCGGGCTACGCCACCGCCACCACCGTCCAGACGGCGGCGATTCCGCCGGCTCTCGCCGGCGCCGACCTGATGGTCGCCGCCGCCACCGGCAGCGGCAAGACCGCCTCGTTCATCCTGCCGGCGCTGGCGCGCGTCCTCGCGGCGCGCACCGACCTTACCCAGCGGCGCGACAAGGGCACCGTCTACGGACCGCGCATCCTCGTCCTCACGCCGACGCGCGAGCTCGCGCTGCAGATCGCCAAGGCCGCGGCCGCCTACGGTCGGCACGTGCCCGGCGTGCGGATCACGACGGTCGTCGGCGGCGTGCCGTATCCGGCGCAGCTCAAGGCCCTGCGTGGACCGCTCGACATCCTGATCGCCACCCCCGGCCGCCTGCTCGACCATCTGCAGACGGGCAAGGCTGTGCTCGAGAACGTCGAGATGCTTGTCCTCGACGAGGCCGACCGGATGCTCGACATGGGCTTCATCGACGACATCACGACGATCGCCGATCACGTCCCGAGCGCGCGCCAGACCGTGATGTACAGCGCGACCTTCCTCGGCAACGTCGCCCGCCTCGCCCAGAACCTGCTGCGCAATCCGCAGCGGATCGACGTCGCGTCGCACACCGACACCCACGCCAACATCGAGCAGCGCCTGCACTGGGCCGACAACTTCGCGCACAAGAACGCGCTCCTCGACAGCATCCTGACGCAGCGCGAGGTCGAGCAGGCGCTCGTCTTCACGAGCACCCAGATCGACGCCGACCGGCTCGCCGATCGCCTCGCCCAGCTCGGTCACGCCGTCGCGTCGCTGCACGGCGGCATGCCGCAGGGCCGGCGCAACCGTGTCCTGCAGGGCTTGCGCTCGAAGCAGCTGCGCATCCTCGTCGCCACCGACGTGGCGGCACGCGGCATCGACGTGCCGTCGATCAGCCACGTCGTCAACTACGGCCTGCCGATGAAGCCGGAGGATTACGTCCACCGCATCGGCCGCACCGGCCGCGCCGGCCGCAACGGCCTGGCGGTGACGCTCGCCGAGCGCATGGACACCGGCATGATCCGGCGTATCCAGCAGTTCACGACGCAGCCGATTTCGGTCGCGACGATCGCCGGTCTCGAGCCGAAGATCGTGCAGCCGAAAACGTTCGCCCATGCGCCCGCGCCCCACGGCGGACGCGACCGCGAGTTCGCGCCGCGCACGGCGCCGCGGAGCAATCCGTTCGATCGGGCTCTGCCCGTGCGCGACGAGCGCTCGGCGCCGGCGCGTCGCCCGGGTCCGGCGGCGTTCAAGGGTCGCGGCAAGCCGCAGCGTCCGCGCGCCGGCGGCTTCACGCGCTGATCTTGTCCCCGGCCCCACGGCCGGGGCTCAGCGTGATCAGCGCTGCCGCACGGCGACGGTGACGGTCATGCCGATGTAGTCGTCGATCTCGCCGAACCAGCTGCCGGAGATCGGCGCTGCCTGCGACGGATCACGCGCGACTCCGACGCGGATCAGCTGCGTTCCGCCGAGCAGGTTGTTGGTCGGATCGAACGGGACCCAGCCCGCTCCCGGCAGATAGGCCTGGAGCCAGGCGTGGGTGTAGCCGGCACCGACGGCCTCGGCCGGCGCGCCGCGACCGTCGAGCGCCGGGTCGTACAGGTAGCCGGAAACGAAGCGGGTCGCGAAGCCGAGCCGGCGCGCGCCTTCCATCATCAGGAGCGCGAAGTCGCGACACGAGCCGCTGCCGAGCGTGATCGTCTCGGTCGGGCTCTGCGTGCCTTCCTCGTCGCGGCCGACATAGTGGAAGTTGTCGCGGATGTGCTGGTTCATCGCCACCAGCAGGTCGCGCGTGCCGGTCGCGCCGTCGGTGCGGATGAACCGCCGCGCCCAGGCCGTGAGCTGGCCTTCGGGGTCGTCGTGATACGGCCGCAGGTAGTGCTCGAGGTCGTAGCGCTCCTCGAGCGAGTACGAGAACGGATAGAACTCGGCGTGCGGCGACAGCGGCAGCTCGAGGTTGTTGCTGTGCGCGTGCTCGATCCGGAAGCTGCACACGATCTCGAGCGTGTCGGCCAGCGTGCGCGGCTGCACCAGCGCGACCGAGTTCGAGAGCGGGTCCTGGATCATCCGTACCGACGCGTCGGGACTGACGTCGAGGTCGGTCGCGAGGACGCGCAGGTCGTGGCTGTCACGCGGCCGGAACATCACGCGGTGCTCGCCGAAGCGCACGGGCTGGCGATAGCGGTAGACCGTCGTGTGCGTGATGTCGTAGCGGATGGGCATTGCAGGCCCCGATCGCTTCGAAAGAGAATCAGGCGCGGAGCAGCTCGACTTCGAACAGCAGCGTCGCGTTCGGCGGGATCACGCCGCCGGCGCCGCGCTCACCGTAGCCGAGCTCTGGCGAGATGACGAGCACGCGCGTGCCGCCTTCCTGCATCCCTTGAACGCCTTCGTCCCAGCCGCGGATGACCCTGCCGCCGCCGAGCTCGAACTCGAACGGGTCGTTGCGGTCCTTGCTCGAATCGAACTTCTTTCCCTTGCCCCCGTCCTCGTACAGCCAGCCGGTGTAGTGGACCGAGACCGTGCGGCCGGCCTCGGCGCGTTTGCCGCCACCGGGCACGGTGTCGTCGTACTGGAGTCCCGAGGGAGTCGTCTGCATGGCTGTCCTTGCGTCGTGAATGGATGTGGCGGATCGCGCTCGGCGCGTTACGGGTCGAGCGCGGATCATGCCCGATGGAGATGACGCTGCCAGGCGCATGGATCAGCGGCCGCCGAAGCGCGCTGCCCAGGCGGCGGTCGCCGATTCGAGCCACTCGGCAAGCGAAGTGCCGTGGCCCTCGATGCCGAGCACCGTGCCGGCGCGCCGCAGCGCATCGAGGGGCGACACCAGGTCGAGTGCCGCCGCGCCGGTCTGCTTCGAGAGCTTGCTGCCGTCGGCGGCGAGCACGAGCGGCGTGTGCAGCAAGCGTGGCGTCGGCAGGCCGAGCAGGCGCTGCAGCACGATCTGGCGCGGCGTGCTGTCGACCAGATCCTCGCCGCGCACGACGTCGGTGACGCCCTGCGCAGCGTCGTCGACCACGACGGCGAGCTGATAGGCCCAGAGGCCGTCGGCGCGCTTCAGGACGAAGTCGCCGACGTCGCGCGCCACGTCCTGCTGGCGCTGCCCGAGCTTGCGATCGGTCCACGAGACGAGCGCGTCGTCGTCGGCCGCGTCGGCGTTCACCTTGAGTCGCATCGAACGCGGCGCCTTGCCGCCGAGTCCCTCGCGACAGGTGCCGGCGTAGATGCGATCGCTTCGCCTCTCGCCGTCCTCCACGGTCGCGCCGGCCAGGCGCTGCAGGTCGCGCCGGCTGCAGCCGCACGGATAGGCGCGCCCACTCGACATCAAGCGCTGCAGCGTGGCATCGTAGAGGGCGGTGCGCTCCGACTGCAGCACGACCGGTTCGTCGGGCCGCAAGCCGCATCGCTCGAGCTGGTCGAGGATCATCGCGGTCGCGCCGGCGACGTTGCGCGGCGTGTCGAGGTCCTCGATGCGAACGAGCCAGCGTCCGCCGTGGCCACGCGCATCGAGCCACGAGGCGAGGGCGGCGACGATCGATCCGGCGTGCAGCGGGCCGGTCGGCGAAGGTGCGAACCGGCCCGTGTAGGCGACGCGGCTCGCGCTCGTCGCCGAAGCGTCAGGCGTCGATGCCGCCACGTCTGCCGTAGCGATCGAGAAGCGCACGCCTCGTCTCCGCGTGCTCGAGCCGATCGAGCCACCAGCGCAGCGCCAGCCCCGGCTGCGCCTCGCCGCCGCCGCGACCCGTCGGCATGCGCCAGGCGTAGCCGAGGCGACCCGGCTGGCGCATGCGCGCGACGGTGCGCACGACGAGCTGGCCCGTGGCGATGAACTCGCGCACCATTGGCTCCGGCACGAAGCCGCAACCCACCCCCGAGAGCTGGGCCGCGATCTTGGCACGCATGTCGCTCACGGTGAGAACGTCCTGGCCGGGCAGCAGGTTCACGGTGATCGGCGTCAGCCGGTTGGCCGAATCCGCGACGGCGACGGCGCGATGACGGATCAGCTCGGCGTCGTCGATCGGCGTCGTGAAGCGCGCCAGCGGATGCTGCGGCGCGACCGCGAAGACGAACGCCAGCGGTCCCAGGTCCTTCATCGCGATCCCGCTCGGCAGCTCGCGGCCGCCGCCGACGCCGATGGCCAGATCGGCCTGCCCCGTGACCACAGCTTCCCAGGTCCCGGCCAGGACTTCGTTGCGGATGCGCAGGCGGGTCGGCGGCGACGACGAGGCCCCCTCGTCCGCCGACGCATCGGCGGTGCGCGGCAAGGTCGTCGCCGCGAAGTAGAAGTCCGCGCACAGATCGAGGATCGTCGAGCGCGAGCAGATGTCGTCGACGGCGACAGTGAGCTGCGTCTCCCATCCAGTGGCGACGCGCTTGACCCGGTTGGCCACGGCATCCATCTGGTCGAGCAGGCGACGGCCTTCGTCGAGGAGCTCCTGGCCGGCGGCGGTGAACGTCGCCTGGCGCGCGCGGCGGTCGAAGAGCAGGACGTCGAGACCGTCCTCGAGCTGGCGGACGTTGTAGGTGAGGGCCGAGGGCACCTTGCCGAGCTGGCGCGCCGCGGCCGCGAAGCTGCCGGTGCGCGCGATGGCGTCCATCATGGTGAGCGCGTCGGGGGTGAGGGCGTTGCGCGGGTCGGACATGGCGTCGGCGGAAGTGCCTTCATCTTATTTGAACGGAAGCGACAGCGTACGGACCCTCCAGGACGCGGCGCGCACCTCTACATTCTTCGCTTCTCAAGGAGTCCCTTTCGATGATCGCTGTCCGCAAATCGTCCGATCGCGGCCTGGCCGACCACGGCTGGCTGCAGAGCCGCCACACCTTCTCGTTCGCCGACTATCACGACCCGCGTCACATGGGCTTCGGCAACCTGCGCGTCATCAATGAAGACCAGATCGCGCCCGGCACCGGCTTCGGCACGCACGGTCATCGCGACATGGAGATCGTGAGCTACGTGCTGTCGGGCGAGCTCGCCCACAAGGACAGCATGGGCACCGGCGAGACCGGCGCGGCGAGCGGCATCATCCGCCCCGGCGACGTGCAGCGCATGAGCGCGGGCCGGGGCGTGCGCCACAGCGAGTTCAACCACGCCGAAGGTCAGGCGACGCACTTCCTGCAGATCTGGATCGAGCCCGACAAGCTCGGCATCGACCCGGGCTACGAGCAGAAGCACTTCAACGACGCGTCCAAGCGCGGCCGGCTCAAGCTGATCGCCTCGCCCGATGGCGGCGGCGGCTCGGTGACCATCAACGCCGATGCCTCGATCGCTGCCGCCCTCGTCGATGGCGACGAGGCCGTCGAGCGCGAGATCGCTGTCGGCCGCAAGGTCTACGTGCACGTCGTCCGCGGCAGCGTCGACGTCAACGGGCAGCACCTCTCGGCCGGCGACGCGCTCGCTCTCACCGACGAGCGCAGTCTCCGGGTCGCTCACGGCGACAAGGCCGAGGTCCTCGTCTTCGACCTCGCCTGATCGCACTCGCCGCCTCCCTCATTTCCTCAACTCCCAAAGCAAACGATCCCCATGAATACAAAACTGCAGGACACCACTGTTCTCGTCGGCCGCATCCTGCTCGGCCTGCTCTTCGTCCTCTCGGGCTTCTCGAAGATCGTCGGATTCGACGGCACCGTCGGCTACATCGCCGCGAAGAACCTGCCGATGCCGACGATCGTCGCGGCGTTGACCATCCTGGTGGAACTCGGCGGCGGCCTCGCGCTCGTCGTCGGCTTCTTCACGCGTCAGTCGGCGCTGATCCTCGCCGTCTTCACGCTGCTCGCCGCATTCCTGTTCCACAACTTCTGGGCGGCCGACGCAGCGTCGCAGATGATGCAGCAGATCAACTTCATGAAGAACCTGTCGATCGCCGGCGGCATGCTCGTCCTGGCGGCGTTCGGTCCGGGCTCGATCGGCGTCGACGCGCGCCGCCTGGCGGCCTGAGCGCAGTGCCCCGGGGGCTGAGACGGCGCTCAGGCGTCGCGGGCCAGGCGCACGCCGCTGAACTGCCACTGCGCGTCCAAGAAGTTGCGGTAGCTCGCGCGCACATGCCCCTCGGGCGTGGCGCACGAGCCGCCGCGCAGCACGAACCGGTTGCACATGAACTTGCCGTTGTATTCGCCGACCGCGCCGGGCATGGCCCGATAGCCCGGATACGGCAGGTACGCGGACTGGGTCCACTCCCAGACGTCGCCGAACATCTGCGCCGGCTCGTCGCCGACGGGCGATTGCTGCGGCAGCGGGTGGAACGCACCGCGGTTTGCGAAGTTGCCCGCCGGCGGCGCGCACAGCACACGCGCCGCCAACTCCCACTCGAGCTCGGTCGGCAGGCGCGCCCCCGACCAGCGCGCGAACGCATCGGCCTCGAAGAAGCTCAGGTGACTGACCGGCGTGTGCGAGTCGATCTCGACCAGGCCTTGCAGCGTGTGGCTGAGCCAGCGGTCACCGTGCTTTCGCCAGTAGAGCGGCGCACTGCGCCGGCTGCTTCGCACCCAGTCCCAGCCCATCGAGAGCCAGAGCTCGGGCCGCGCATAACCGTCGTCGTCGATGAAGGCGAGGAAGTCGCCGTAGGTCGCCGGTCGTGACGCCAGCTCGAAAGGATGAGCGAATGCAGGGTGACGCGGCGTTTCGTTGTCGAAACAGAAGGCGCCGTCTTCGTCGGGCGAATGGCCGAAATCGACCAGCCCGCCTTCGTGGCCGAACCAGCGCAAGGGCTGCGGACCGACTTGGATGATCGGCCAGCGCTTCGCGTACGCCGGGCCGACGGGATTGAACGACAGCGCATGCTTGATGTCGGTGAGGATCAGCTCCTGGTGCTGCTGCTCGTGCTGCAGGCCGAGGGCGACGAGCGCCTCGATCTCGGCGTCACCGGCGCGCGCGGCGAGCAGCGTCTGCATGCGCTCGTCGACGTTGGCGCGATAGCGCTTCACGTCGGCGAGGGTCGGCCGCGTGACGAGGCCGCGCTGCGCGCGCGGATGCTGGTCGCCGACGCCCTGGCAATAGCTGTTGAAGAGGACGCGAAAGGCCGGATCGAAGGGCACGAAGCCCGCTTCGAAGCGCTCGAGGATGAAGGTCTCGAAGAACCACGTGACGTGGGCGAGGTGCCACTTGGTCGGGCTCGCGTCGGGCATCGACTGCACCTGGCAGTCCTCGGCCGAGAGCGGCGTAGCGCACCGCGAGCGGCTCGCGCACGCCGGAGCGCAAAGCGAAGTCGAGCTGGGTATTCATGGGCGGGATCCTCGCTGTGAAGGAGGCGGCTTGGGCAGGGTAGCCGAACTCGCCGTTCAGTGCATCGTTGCGCGCTTCGGGCAAGCGCCGTGCCCCGGCATCATCGCGATCTTCACCGGTTATTCGGAGGCGCATCTCGCGCTCTCTAGAATGCGTCGGATGGCCTTCGTTCACTTGCGCGCGCACACCGAATATTCGGTCGTCGACGGCACCTTGCGCATCGACGACGCCGTTGCCGCGGCAGCCGCCGACGGGCAGGGCGCACTGGCCATCACCGACGTCAGCAATCTCTTCGGCGCGGTCAAGTTCTATACCGCAGCGCGCCAGGCGGGCGTCAAGCCGATCCTCGGTGCCGAGGTCTTCATGGCAACCGATGCGGGCGAGAAATCGCCGAGCCGGCTCATCCTCCTCGTGCAGAACCGGATCGGCTATCTCAACCTGTGCGAGCTGCTCTCACGCGGCTGGCTGGAGAACGCGGGCAGCGGCCACGCGACGATCGAATGGGCCTGGCTGCAGGCCTTTGGCGAAGGCCTGATCGTGCTCTCAGGCGCCGACGGCGGCGCGATCGGCCGCGCGCTCCTAGCCGGTGACGCGGCGCGCGCACGCGCGCTCGGCGAGCGGCTCGGCGAGTGGTTTCCGCGTCGCTTCTATCTCGAGCTGCAACGGAGCGGCTTGCCGGGCAACGAAGCCCACTTGCGCGCCGCAGTCGAGCTTGCAGCGAGCCTGAAGCTGCCGGTCGTGGCGACCCACACCGTCCAGTTCCTGACCACCGACGACTACGAGGCGCACGAGGCCCGGGTCTGCATCGCCGACGGCGAGATGCTCGCCAACCCGCGCCGCATCAAGCGCTTCAGCCGCGAGCAGTACTTCAAGACCCAGGCGCAGATGGAAGCGCTCTTCGCCGACCTGCCGAGCGCGCTTGCCAACACGGTCGAGATCGCGCGGCGGTGCAGCATGAGCCTGGTGCTCGGCAAGCCGCAGCTGCCGGACTTCGAGACGCCGATGGTCGACGGTGTGCGCGTGCCGATCGCCGAGTATTTCCGCATCTTGTCGCACCAAGGCCTCGAGGCACGCCTCGCGCAGCTCTACCCCGACGCGGCGACGCGCGAGCGCGAGCGTTCGCGCTACGTCGAGCGGCTCGACTTCGAGATCGAGACGATCCTGAAGATGGGCTTTTCGGGCTACTTCCTGATCGTCGCCGACTTCATCAATTGGGCGCAGAAGAACGGGTGTCCGGTCGGCCCCGGGCGCGGCTCGGGCGCGGGATCGCTCGTCGCCTACTCGCTCAACATTACCGGCCTCGACCCGCTGCGCTACAAGCTCCTCTTCGAGCGCTTCCTCAATCCCGAGCGGGTTTCGATGCCTGACTTCGACATCGATTTCTGCCAGGCCAACCGCGACCGCGTCATCGACTACGTCAAGGCCAAGTACGGTCGCGACGCGGTGAGCCAGATTGCGACCTTCGGCACGCTCGCGGCGAAGGCGGCGCTGCGCGACATCGGCCGCGTGCTGGGCATGAGCTACGGTCACGTCGACTCGATCGCCAAGCTCGTGCCCGCGCCACCGGGCAAGACCGTGACCCTGAAGCGCCCGCCCGACAGGCCCGACAGCACTGTCATCTACGCTCGCCGCGAGGCGCCCGAGATCGAGCAGCGCGAGCGCAACGAAGTGGAAGTCGCCGAGCTGCTCGCGCTCGCCGAGCGTGCCGAAGGCCTCGTGAGGAACGTCGGCACGCACGCCGGTGGCGTGCTGATCGCGCCCGGCAAGATCACCGACTTCTGCCCGCTCTACATGCAGCCGGGCAGTGCGAGCGCGGTGAGCCAGTTCGACAAGGACGACGTCGAGGCGATCGGCCTGGTCAAGTTCGACTTCCTCGGCCTGGCGACGCTCACCATCCTCGAGCTCGCGAAGGACTTCATCGTCGCGCGCCATCCCGAGCGGCGCGACTTCAATTACGACACGCTGCCGCTCGACGACAAGGCGGTGTACGCGCTCTTCACCGACGGCCGCACCGAGTCGGTGTTCCAGTTCGAAAGCGGCGGCATGCGGCGCATGCTGAAAGACGCCAAGCCGAACCGCTTCGAGGACCTGATCGCGCTCAACGCGATGTTCCGGCCCGGGCCGATGGAGAACATCCCGAGCTTTTGCAATCGCAAGCACGGCCGCGAGGCGGTGAGCTATCCGCATCCGCTGCTCGAGACCGTCCTCGGCGAGACCTACGGAATCATGGTCTACCAGGAACAGGTGATGCAGGCCGGACAGATCCTCGGCGGCTACTCGCTCGGCGGCGCCGACCTCTTGCGCAAGGCCATGGGCAAGAAGAAGGCCGAGGAGATGGCGACGCATCGCGCCATCTTCCGTGACGGCGCAGCGAAGAAGGACATTTCCGCCGAGGTCGCCGACGAGGTCTTCGACCTGATGGAGAAGTTCGCCGGCTACGGCTTCAACAAGGCGCACGCGACGGCGTACTCGCTGCTCGCGTATCACACGGCGTGGATCAAGGTCCACTACGGCGCCGAGTTCTTTGCCGCCAACATGTCGATCGAGATCGATAACAGCGACAAGCTGAAGGCGCTCTTCGTCGACGCCAAGACCTTCGGCATCACGATCGAGACGCCCGACATCAATGCCGGCACCTACCGTTTCGAGCCGGTCGCCGATCGGATCGTGCGCTACGGACTGGGCGCGATCAAGGGCACGGGGCACGGCGCGATCGAGGCGATCGTCGTGGCGCGCGACGGGACCGGCAGCGGTCCCTCCGGAACTGCGGGCCCGTTCACGAGCCTCTTCGACTTCTGTGCCCGTGTCGACCGCGGCCGCATCAACCGCCGTGTCGTCGAGGCGCTGGTCAAGGCCGGCGCGTTCGACCGGATCCACGCCGGCCGCGCCTCGCTGCTCGCGAGCGTCGGCCTGGCTCTCGACTGGGCCGAGACGCAGGCCGCCCACGCCGACCAGGGCGGCCTGTTCGACGTCTTCGCTTCAGCCGACGACACCCATGGCGCGAGCACCGAGGAGCCGCCGCTCGTCGCCGCGCCAGACTGGAGCATCAAGGAGCGCCTCACGCTCGAGAAGTCGGCGCTCGGCTTCTATCTCTCGGGCCACCTCTTCGACCAGAGCGCGGCCGAGGTGCGGCGCTTCGCCAAGCTGAAGATCGCCGACCTGATCGACAGCCGCGAGACGCTGCTCGTCGCCGGCATCGTCGGCGACCTGCGCGTCGTCAACGGCCAGCGCGGGCGGGTCGCGATCTTCAAGCTCGACGACATGAGCGAGCAGGTCGAGGCCGTCGCCAACGAGGACCTGCTCAACGCCAACCGCGATCTGCTCAAAGACGACGAGCTCGTCATCGCCCAGGGCCGCGTCCAGCCCGACCGCTTCAGTGGTGGCGTGCGCTTCAACGTCTCGGCCGTGTGGGACCTCGCCGGCGCGCGCTGCCGATTCGGCAAGTACTTGCGCGTCGAGGTCAACGGCAGCGTGCCGCCGGTGGCCGAAGTCCTGCGCGACTTTCCGTCGCGCCGTTCGCAGACCGAGCACGGCGAGATTCAGGAGGGTCTGCGCGTTCGTCTGCAGCTGCACCGTCGCGACGCGATCGGCGAGCTCGACCTCGGCGACGCGGTGCGCTTCTACCCGAGCGACGGCGCCCTCGAGCGCTGGCAGACGAGCGCGGCGCACGGCCGGATCGCGGTCGTCTACGAGTGAGTCGGCGCGCGCCAGCGCGTGCGTTCAATCACGGATCGAGATCGGCTCGCCGATGAGCGGTCGACCGCCTCGATCGTCGATTTCCGCTTGTCAGGCCCTCGCGACCGTCCGTCGGCACCCGCTTAGTTGCGGAGGAAGGACGCCGAAGACGATGACGTGAACCACGAAATTCCGCCCTCCGGCGTTCGCGTCGTTTCTTTTCGGCGCTTCGCCCCGCGACTGAAGTCCGCCGGCTTCACCCTCGTCGAGATGATCACGACGATGAGCGTGCTGGCGATCCTGCTCGTCGTCGCTTCGCCCGGCCTGGCCTCGCTGACGTCGGCGAACGCGCTGGCTTCGGCGCAGACCGAGCTCGCGGCCGCGATGATGATGGCGCGCGGCGAGGCGATGAAACGCGGCGTGCAGGTCGGCCTCGCCGCGGCCGCGCCCGTCGCCGGCACCGAATTCACCGGCGGCTGGACGATCTTCGTCGACAGCAACGGCAATGGCCAATTCGACGCCGGCGAGCAGGTCGTGCGCCAGCAGCCGGCGTATCGCACCGACGTGCACATCGCCACCGCGAGCGGGGCGACGACGATCGCCTTCAACTCGCGCGGCTTTCTCGTGCCGTCGAGCCTCGTCACCTTCACCCTGTGCTCGAGCGCGGCGAGCAAGGGCTACCAGCTTCGCGTCGAACCGGTCGGCCTCGCCGACGTCGCCGAGACGACGGGCTGCCGCTGATGAACGCCGCCATGCAGCGAGGGCGTTCGCAGGGCGGCTACGTGCTGCTCGAAGCGCTCATCGCCGTCGTCATCGCTGCCGTCGGCTTCATCGGCGCGGCCCGGATGCAGACCTTCGGCCTGGCGATGAACAACAGCGCCCAAGCGCGGCAGAAGGCGATCCTGCTCGGCTACCAGATGGCCGACCGCATCCGCGCCAACCAGGCCGGCGTCACCGTGCATGCGTACGACAGCCCGGTCGCCGGTGCCACCGCCTGCCTCGCCGATGCGTCCGGCTGCACGCCGGTGCAGCTCGCCGCCGCCGACATGGCCGAATGGCAGACCGAGATCGCGGCGCAGCTGCCTGGCGCCACCGGCGTCGTCTGCATCGACAGCACGCCCGACGACGGTACTTTCGACGCGCCGCAGTGCGACGGCGTCGGCAGCATCATCGCCGTCAAGCTCTGGTGGGTCGACAAGGTCGGCACGCCGCGCTTCGTCGTCAGCGTGCGGCCATGAACGTGCCGACGAGAGCACGGGGCTTCACGCTGGTCGAGCTGATGGTCGGCATGGCCGTGGGCCTGTTCGTCCTCCTGGTCGCGGTCTCGATCTTCGTCAGCACGCGCATGCTGCATGGCGTCGGCGCGGCGTCGACGCGGATGAGCGAGAACGGTCGCCTGGCGATGGACACGCTGCAGACCGATCTGCGCAATGCCTCGTTCCTCGGCTGCCGGCCGCTCCTCAACGAGCCGCCGGTGAGCGTGCTGAATGCCGGCAACGGCGCGTTCCTCACCGGCGCCGCCGGCCTGCAGGGCTATCGCGGCACCGGCGGCGGCTTCTCGCCGGCGCTGGTCGGGCCGCTCGCGGCGATGCCGGCCGCGTCCGGACCGCTGCGCAACAGCGACGTCCTGTCGGTGCGCGTGCCGTTCGACCCCGACGGCCTCGGCATCGTCGCCGCGATGGCGAGCACGCTGGCCGCGCCGCAGGTCGCAGCGAGCTCGCCGAACAACGCGATCACGGCGGGCGACATCGTCCTCGTCGCGAGCTGCAAGGCCGCGGCGATGTTCCAGGTGACGGAGCCGAACCCGGCCGCGACCGGCGTCCTCACGCACGGGCTCGGCGGTGCGTTCGTGCCGGGCAACGCCACCGCCGACCTGCAGCAGCGCTTCCGCACCGACGCGACCGTCTACAGGATGCAGACGCGCCACTACTTCGTCGCGCCGAGCGCCCTGCATCCAGGCACCAACTCGCTCTGGCGCCTGGCCGTGCCGGGCGGGGCTGATCCGGAAGAGGTGGCCTCGGGGGTCGACCGGCTGGCGATCACCTACGGCATTGACGGCGGCGCCGCGGCGGGCCAGCAGAACGTCGATCACTACGCCGCCGCAGACGGCGTCACCGCCTGGGACAAGGTCGTCGCCGTGCGCTTGCAGATGCTGATCGCGACCGCAAAGGACAGCGTCACGCGCGACCACCAGAGCGTCGACTTCGCCGGCGCCACGATCACCGCCGAAGACCGGCGCCTGCGCAGCGTGCTGACCGAGGTCGTCACGGTGAGGAACGGCGCGCCATGAGCCCCATTGCTCGTCGATCGCCGCGGAGCGCGCGTCGCCAGCGCGGCCTGTCGCTCGTCATGACCATGGTCCTGATGCTCGCCACGCTCAGCCTCGGCGTTGCCGTGATGGGCGTGAACGCGATGGAGGAACGGATGATCGGCAACACCAAGGATCGCGACCTAGCGCTCCAGGCGGCCGAGGCAGCGCTGCGCGACGGCGAACAGGACGTCGCCAACAACGTCAGCCCGTCGACTGCCTTCACCGACACCTGCACGAGCGGCCTGTGCACGCCGCCGTCGCAGCGCGACGCGCTCGGCGCTCTCGCCTCGCTGCCGGTCGACGACACGCTCCTGGGCTTCGACTGGACCGCCGACGGCATGGTGCGCCACTACGGCCAGTACACGGGCGCGCCGCAGTTCCCGAGCGTGGCGCAGCAGCCGCGCTACGTGATCGAGAAGTTCAGCTACCTCGGCACGCCCGCGGGCGAGAGCGTCGTCCTCGGCTCCGAGCCGGTCGCGCCAGGGGTCGGCTACCGGATCACGGCGCGCGGCGTCGGTGCCCGGCCGGAGACCGTCGTCGTCCTCCAGTCGATCTATGCGACACGCTAACGGAGTCCTCATGAAATCCCCATCCGGCGTCTTACGCTGCATCGCCTCGACGATCCTGCTCGCGCTGCCGCTCGGCGCCGCTGCGGCGCCGCCTTTCTCGTTCGCCAGCTACCCGCTCTTCCTCGCGCCGGCGGTCAAGCCGAACGTGATGGTCATCCTCGACAACTCGGAGTCGATGGACGGAACGATGGCCGGCAAGGTCATCAACGGCGACGACCCGAACACCCGCGGCAACATCTCGCGCGGCATCCTGCGCGGCGTGCTCAGCTCCTATCGCGACGCGTTCAACTTCGGCCTCACGAGCTTTCGCGCCTACGGGCCCTCGCTGTACAACACGCACGCTTACTATTTCGGCGATGCGACGACGATGGTCTATACGAACGACTGCGTGAACGGCATCTCCGCCACGAACGGCCACCTGCGCTGCATCCCGAACCCGCAACCCGCCAACGGCGCCAACTTCATCACCTACGACCGAAGCGGCGACGATGCCGACATCAACGACGTTCTGTATTCGCCCTGGGGCGCCAACCAGCTGTATGGGATCGGCAGTGGCGGAACGAGCTACAACATCTGGGACAACCGCGGCGACAACACCACGAACTGGGGCAACTTCACCAACTACTACGGCAACATCCAGTTCACGCCGACCGATGCCGGCTTCCTGCCTTTGTCCGACGTGACGCCGCGCGAGATCTTCATCCGGCGTGGCTGGGGATACGGCGACAACATCACCGGCGACGGCGCCATCAACGAGACGGTGCAAGCCGACTCGGCCGGACACTTCGGCACCCTCATGACGCTGCTCGGCAACGAGACCAACGGCTGGACCGGCGAGATCAAGAACAACGCCTTCTTCACGCCGATCGCCGGCACGCTCAACACCGTGCGCGACTACTTCCGCAGCGGCGACAGCACGCCGGTCACGCAGTCGTGCCAGCGCAACTTCGTGATGCTCGCGACCGACGGCAACCCGACCGGCCGCACCGACGGCAGCCAGTACGACCCGTCGGAGTGGCTGAACACACCGACCGGCCCCGGCGTGTGGAGCTTTGGCCGCGCCCAGCGCGACGTCTTCGACCAGATCACCGCCCTGCGCACGACGCGGGTCTCGGGCCGCAACTTCGACGTCCAGACCTACGTCGTCGGCATGGGCGACACGGTCGCCAACGCCAGCTCGGTCGCGGCGCTGAACCAGATGGCGGCGCTCGGCGGCGGCTATCCCACGGCCTTCCTCGGCAACGACTCGGCGTCGCTGCAGCGCGCCTTCCAGACGATCGTCGGCGACATCCAGTCGAAGACCAGCGCGGCCTCGTCGGTGGCCCTCAACACCGGCTCGTGGACGACCGGTTCGGCGCTCTACCAGGCCAAGTTCAACAGCTCCGACTGGTCGGGCACGCTCCTCGACTACGGGATCGCGGGCAGCGGCGCGATCAGCGCCGTCGCGGCCTGGGACGCGGGCGCGCGGATCAAGGCCCAGGCCTGGGACAGCGGCCGCAACATCCTCACCTACAAGCCCTCGGCGGCCGCGGGCCTGCACGGCATCCCGTTCCGCTGGCCCTTGATTCCGGCGGTGCCTCTCGCCACCGAACTCGACACCGGCCAGACCGCGGCGCTCAATATCGCGTCGAGCGGCGCCAACGACGGCTTCGGCGCGCAGCGCCTGAGCTTTCTGCGCGGCGACGCTACCCAGGAAGCGCGCAACTGCGCCATCCCGCCGTGCGCCGCGCCGCAGTTCAGGAACCGCAGCGTCTCGCCCCTCGGCGACGTGATCAACTC
>JAYVVB010000034.1:0-18192 GCA_043787455.1 Rhizobacter sp. | reverse complement strand
ATGAGAAGCAGCAGATTGCGCCGGGGCCGTTCCTTGACCAGCGCCCTCGTCTGCATCTCGGCGCGGCCCGCGTCGGTCTTGACCCAGATCACCGATCGGTTCCCATTCCCGTTTCCGTCATGCTCGGGCTCACGGCACGAGTCTTGGACAATTCGCGAAATGTATCAGCATGCGTTCGATCGAAACGACCGGCCGGCCCTTAGACGCTAGGCTTTGTCGCGCAATTCACGCCTGAGGATCTTGCCGACCGGTGTCTTCGGCAGGTCGTTTCTGAACTCGACGATCTTCGGCCGCTTGTAGCCGGTGAGGTTGGCTTCGCAGTACGCCCGCACGGCGGCTTCGGTGACGGCCGGATCCTTCCTCACGATCACGAGCTTGACCGCTTCGCCGGCCTTGGCGTCGGCGACACCGACAGCCGCGCACTCGAGGATCCCGGGCATCTGGGTGACGACGTCCTCGACCTCGTTCGGGTAGACGTTGAAGCCGCTCACCAGGATCATGTCCTTCTTGCGGTCGACGATCTTGAAATAGCCGCGCTCGTCGACGACGCCGATGTCGCCGCTGCGAAAAAAGCCATCGGCGGTCATCACCTTCTCGGTCTCGTCGGGCCGCTGCCAGTAGCCGGCCATCACCTGCGGGCCCTTGATCGCGATCTCGCCCGGCGTGCCCATCGGCACCTCGTCGCCGTCGTCGTCGAGGAGCTTGAGCTCGGTGTTGGGCATCGGCAGGCCGATGTTGCCGCTGTAGGCGGTGCTGTCGACGGGGTTGCAGGTGGCCGACGGCGAGGTCTCCGACAGGCCGTAGCCCTCGACGATCGGACAACCCGTCTTCTCGAGCCAGAGCTTGGCGGTCGCGCTCTGCACGGCCATCCCGCCGCCGATCGAGATCACGAGGCTCGACCAGTCGACGCTCGAGAAGTCGGGATGATTGGCCATCGCGTTGAAGAGCGTGTTGACGGCCGGGAAGCTGTGGAACTTCTCGCCCTGCAGCTGCTTGAACACGCCGGGCAGGTCGCGCGGATTGGCAATCAGGATGTTGGCGCCGCCCATCCGCATCGAGAGCATTACATTCGTGTTGAAGCCGAAGATGTGATAGATCGGCAAGGCGCAGATCGTGACGACCTGCTCGCCCTGCGGGATCTTCTTCAACGCCGGCTGGTACCACGCCTCGGCCTGCAGGATGTTGGCGACGAGGTTCTTGTGCAGCAGCACCGCGCCCTTGCTCACCCCGGTAGTGCCGCCGGTGTACTGGAGCACCGCGATGTCGTCGGGGCCGACGGCCTGTGGCTTGAAGGTCTTGCCACGACCTTCGGCAAGCGCGTCGTTGAAGCGGACGGCGCCGGGCAGGTCGAACGCCGGCACCATCTTCTTCACCTTGCGCACGACGTAGTTGACGATCAGCGACTTGGGAAAGCCGAGCATGTCGCCCATCGACGCGAGCACGACTTTCTTCGTCGGCACCGCGGCCATCACCTGCGCCAGCACTACAGCGAAGTTCTCGAGGACGACGATCGCCTTGGCGCCCGAGTCCTTCAGCTGATGCTCGAGCTCGCGCGGGGTGTAGAGCGGATTGACGTTGACGACAACGAAGCCCGCACGCAGGATCGCCGCGATCGCGACCGGGTACTGCGGCACGTTGGGCATCATCACCGCGACGCGATCGCCGCGCGCCAGGCCTTGCGCCTGCAGCCATGCCGCGAACGCGATCGAGGCCTCGTCGATCTGGCGAAAGCTGATCGACTTGCCCATGAACTTGAACGCCAGGCGATCGGCGAAGCGCCGGAAGCTGTCGTCGAGCAGACTCACCAGCGACGAATACTGGTTCACGTCGATCTCCGCCGGCACGCCGGCGGGATACTGCTTCAGCCAGATCTTGTCCATCGCTTCACTCTCGCTCTTCTTTTCGACCGAGCGGGGATTCTGACGGAGGGTCGGCAGAGGCCGGCTAGGGTGTTTCGATACGCGCCGCAGCCCGCAAAAGGGGGTGCGATAACGGCCTCAGGGCGCGTTGTCGCTGCGCACCGAGCCCTTCAGCTCCACGGAGGCCGAGGTGTCCCAGCCGCCTCCGAGCGCCTGGATCAGCGCGATCGCGCTGATCTGTCGATTCACCGCGACCTGCACGAGGGCGCGTCGTGCGGCGAGGGCCGAGGCCTGCGCCGTGACGACGTCGGTGTAGCCGAGCTGGCCGGCGCGATAGCGGTTGAGAATCTGCTGCTCGGTCTGGTCGGCGGCGTCGGATGCCTGGCGCAGCAGTTCGGCCTGCTCGGCCTGCGTGCGCGCGTTGGTGAGCTGGTCCTCGACGCCCTGGAACGCGGCGAGCACGGTCTGGCGATATCGCGCGGCCGCCGCATCGCGCGACGCTTCGGCGGCCGAGACGCGTGCCGAGATCGCGCCCGCGTCGAAGATCGTCTGTGCCACCGACGCGCCCACGGTCCAGAGTGCGTTCGAGGCCCGGAACAGGTCGCCGATTCGTGAGCCGCCGTTGGCCAGCGTTGCGCTGAGCATGAGACTCGGGAAGTAAGCCGATCGCTCGACCCCGATCTGCGCGTTCGCCGCCGCGACCTGACGCTCAGCCGACGCGATGTCGGGCCGGCGCTGCAGCAAGGCCGACGGCACGCCGAGCGGAATCGCGGGAACGACCTCGTTCCAGGTCGCGGCCGCGATCGAGAAATCGCCCGGCGCCTGGCCGGTGAGCACGGCGATCGCGTGCTCGAAGCGCGCCCGGTTGGCACGCACGGTCGCGAGCGACGAGCGCGTCGTCGCCAGCTGGGTCTGGGCCTGGAGCACGTCGGTCTTCGCGACGATTCCCGCGGTGTAACGGTTCTGCGTGATCTCGAGCGCCCGTTCGTAGCCTTCGATGGTTCGCGCCAGAAGGTCGGCCTCGAAGTCCGCTTCGCGCAGCGAGAAGTAGTCGATCGCCATCTCGCCCTGAGCCGAGAGGCGCGCCGCGGCAAGGACGGCGGCGGAGGCCTCTTCGCTCGCGCGGGCACCGGCAACGGCGCTGCCGACGCGACCCCAGAAGTCGGGCGCCCAATCGGCGCCGACCGATGCGTGGAGCGTCGTGCCGCTCGAAGCCGTGCCAGCGCGCCCGCCGCCGCTGCGCTGCGCGCCGAGCGCGAGCGAGGCCGACGGGAACAACGACGCGCGCGCCTCGCGCACCAGCGCCTGGGCCTGCCGGTACGAGGCGACGGACGCGGCGACGGTCTGGTTCGCCGCGTCGACCTGGGCCGCGAGACGGCTCAGCTCGGGGTCGTCGAAAAGGCGCCACCAGTCGCCGCGATCGATCGCATCGGCGGGCGCGGCGGGGAACCAGGTCGCGCCACCGCCTGTGGGCGCTTCCTTGAAGGTCGGCGACGTCGGCGCGTCAGGTCGCTGATAGACCGGAGCGACAGAGCAACCGGCGAGCGCGAGGATCGCGGCCAACGCGAGCAACGGCGAGCGCATGCGGCTCATGTCGCGCCCTCCACCGCGACCGTGCCCGCAAGCGCGGGCCTCGCTCGACGCCGGCGCAGCCTGTCGAGCAGCACGTACACCACCGGCGTCGTCAGCAGCGTCATCACCTGGCTCGCAATCAGGCCACCGATGATCGCGACGCCGAGCGGCCGGCGCAGCTCGGCGCCTTCGCCGAAGCCGATCGCGAGCGGCAGCGCACCGAGCGCGGCGGCGAGCGTCGTCATCAGGATCGGCCGGAAGCGCAAGAGGCAGGCCTCGCGCACCGCCTCGACCGCCGAGAGGCCTCGCGTGCGCTCGGCCTCGAGCGCCAAGTCGATGATCAGGATCGCGTTCTTCTTGACGATGCCGATCAGGAGGAACACGCCGATGAGGGCGATGATCGAGAGGTCCATGCGAAACATGAGGAGCGCGAGGACGGCGCCGACGCCCGCCGACGGCAGCGTCGACAGCACCGTCACCGGATGGATGAGGCTTTCGTACAGCATGCCGAGGACGATGTAGATCACGACCACGGCCGCGGTGATGAGCATCGCCTGCTGGCCCTGCGACTGCTGCGCTGCGAGCGCCGTGCCCTGGAACGAGCCGCGCACGTTGGTCGGCATGGCGATGTTGGCTTCGCTCTCCTTGATCGCGCGCGTCGCGTCGTCGAGCGTCTGGCCCTCGGCGAGGTTGAACGAGATCGTCGTCGCGAGCTCGGTGTCCTGGTGATTGACCGAGGTCGGCGTCGAGCGCTCGACGAACCTCGCGACCGCCGTGAGCGGCACGAGGGAAGTCACGGTATTGCTGAGGGCGTTGCCGGTCGACGGGTCGCGCGCGCCCGGGTTGGCGCTCACGGCGCTCGTCGACACCGCGGACGACGCCGCGCCGGCCAAGTGCGCGGCCGTCGCGCCCGTGCTCTTGCCCGTGGCCGGCACGTAGATGTCGGCGAGCGCGTTAGGGCTCTGGGCGTAGCGCGGTGCCCATTCCATGATCACGTGGTATTGGTTCAGCTCGCCGTAGATGGTGGCCACCTGGCGCTGCCCGAACGCGTTGTAGAGCGAGGCGTCGATGCCCGCGGCGGTGAGGCCGAGGCGCGAGGCGATGTCGCGGTCGACCTCGACCAGCGTCTCGACGCCGTTGTCCTGCTGGTCGGTGTCGACATCGGTCATCACCGGCTTCTGCTTCATCTCGTCGGCGAGGCGCGCCGCCCACTTGCGCAGGTCGGGGAGGCTGTCGCTCTTCAGCGTGTACTGGTAGTTGGAGTTGCTCTGCCGGCCGCCGGCACGGACGTCCTGCACGGTGTTGAGAAAGATCTGAAGTCCCGTCACCTGCGCCAGCTGCGGACGCAGTCGCGCGATCACGGCTTGGCCGCTCTCGCTCCGTTCGGCCACCGGCTTCAGGTTGACGAACATGAAGCCGCCGCCGGCGCGGCTGCCGCCGGTGAAGCCGACGACCGTCGCGACCGCCGGATCGCGCCGGATGATGCCCGCGACCTGGCGCAGCTTCTCGCCCATCGCCTGCGACGAGATGCTCTGATCGGCGCGCAGACCGCCCTGGAGCTGGCCGGTGTCCTGCTGCGGGAAGAAGCCCTTCGGCGCGGCGCTGAAGAGATAGACGTTGAGGCCGATCACGACGACGAGGATGAAGAGCACGAGCCAGAGGCTGGACAAGGCCCAGTCGAGGCTGGTCTCGTACCACGACAGCACCCTGGCGAAGCCGACCTCGGCGAAGCGCGCGAGTCGTCCGGGGCGCTTCTTCTTCGCAGCGTCGCCGCCCGGCTCGAGCAACCAGGCGCACATCATCGGCGTCGTCGTCAGCGAGATGACGAGCGAGATGATCACCGCCGCCGAGAGCGTGATCGCGAACTCGCGGAAGAGCCTGCCGACCTGCCCCTGCATGAAGAGCAGCGGGATGAACACGGCGACCAGCGAGACGCTGATCGAGAGCACGGTGAAGCCGACCTCCTTGGCGCCGAGCAGCGCCGCCTTCATCCGGTCCATGCCGGCCTCGATGTGCCGCGCCGTGTTTTCGAGAACGACGATGGCGTCGTCGACGACAAAGCCGGTCGCGACCGTGAGCGCCATCAGGCTCAGGTTGTTGAGCGAGAAGCCGAGCAGCTCCATCACGCCGAAGGTGCCGAGCAGCGAGACGACGGTCGCGACCGCGGGGATGACGGTCGCGCGCCAGCTGCGCAGGAAGACGCTCACCACCAGCACCACGAGCGCGACCGAGATCAGCAGCGTGAACTCGATCTCGCGCAGCGAGGCGCGGATCGAGTTGGTGCTGTCGGAGGCGACGTCGAGGTCGATGGCGGCCGGCAGCTGGGCGCGCAGCTCGGGCAGCAGGGCACGCACGCCGTCGACGGTCTTGATGACGTTGGCGCCGGGCTGGCGCGTGATCAGCACGATCACCGCCGGCTTGCCGTTGAAGAGGCCGAGCGTGCGCGTGTTCTCGACGCCGTCGCTGACCTCGGCGACGTCGCCCAGGCGCACCGCCGCGCCGTTGCGCCAGGCGACGACCATCGGCGCGTAGTCCGACGCGCGCCGCGCCGGCGTCTGGGTGTAGATCTGCAGGCGCCGGCCGTCGCCTTCGACCGCGCCCTTGGGCCGGTTCGCGTTGCTGGCCTGGATCGCCGCACGCACGTCCTCGCCGCTGATGCCGTACTTGTTGAGCGCGAACGGCAGCAGCTCGACCCGCACCGCGGGCAGCGTGCTGCCGCCGAGCTCGACGTCGCCGACGCCGTCGACCTGGGCCACGCGCTGGCTGACGATGTTCGAGACCGTGTCGTAGATCTGGCCCGGCGTCAGCGTCTGCGACGTGAGGGCGAGGATGATCACCGGCGCGTCCGACGGGTTGGCCTTGCGATAGGTCGGGTTCGAGCGCAGCGTCGCGGGCAGGTCGACGCGCGAGGCGTTGATCGCCGCCTGCACCTCGCGCGCCGCGCCGTCGATGTTCCTTGAGAGCTCGAACTGGAGGTTGATGCGCGCCTGCCCGACCTGGCTCGACGAGGTCATCTCGGTGACGCCGGCGATCGTGCCGAGGTGGCGCTCGAGTGGCGTCGCGACGCTCGTCGCCATCGTGTCGGGGCTCGCGCCGGGCAAGGAAGCGCTCACCGAGATCGTCGGGAAGTCGACCTGCGGCAGCGGCGAGACCGGCAGGACGAAGAAGCTGCCGATGCCGGCGAGCGCGATGCCGATCGTCAGCAGCACGGTGCCGATGGGCCGGCGCACGAAGGGTTGGGAGAGGTTCATGGCGGTTCGCCCCTCACCCGAGCCCTCTCCCGCTCGCGGGAGAGGGCTGGGGGGAGGGTCCGCGCCGGCCACCAAACCGCCGCCCGAGCTTGTCGAACGCGAGATAGATCACCGGCGTCGTGAAGAGCGTGAGCAGCTGGCTCACGATCAGGCCGCCGAAAATCGCCAGGCCGAGCGGCCGGCGCAGCTCGTGGCCTTCGCCCCAGCCGAGCATCAGCGGCAGCGCCGCGAAGAGCGCGGCGAGCGTCGTCATCAGGATCGGCCGGAAGCGCAGCAGCGCCGCCTGGTGGATCGCCACACGCGCCGGCTTGTGCTCGACGCGTTCGGCTTGAATAGCGAAGTCGATCATCATGATCGCGTTCTTCTTGACGATGCCGATCAAGAGGATGATGCCGATGATGCCGATGACGCCCAGGTCGTTGCCGGTGACGATGAGGGCGAGCAGCGCGCCGACTCCCGCCGAAGGCAGCGTCGACAGGATCGTCAGCGGATGCACGTAGCTCTCGTAGAGCACGCCGAGGACGATGTAGACGCAGACCACGGCCGCGAGAATGAGCCAGAGCTGGTTCGACAGCGACCGCTCGTATGCAGCCGAGGCGCCGAGGAAGGTGAGCTGCACCGACGTCGGCAGGTTCACCGCCTGCGCCGCGGCGCGGATCCCGTCGACGGCGGCGCCGAGCGAGACCCCGGGAGCGGTGTCGAAGCCGACGGTCGACGCCGGGTACTGCGCGACGTGGGTGATCTGCAGCGGCGCCTGGCGCTCGGTGATCCTGGCGATCGCGTCGAGCGGCGTCGGCTCGCCCGAGCTCGTCTTCAGGTTGAGCTTGCCGAGTGACTCGGCGGTCGAGAGCAGGCCGGGCTGCGCCTCGAGGATGACGCGGTACTGGTTGGTCTCGGTGAAGATCGTCGAGACGATGCGCTGGCCGAAGGCGCTGTAGAGCGCGTCGTCGACCGAGCTCGCGGTGACGCCGAGGCGAGCCGCGGTGTCACGGTCGATGTCGATGTAGGCAGCGAGACCGGTCGCGCCGGCGTCGCTGACGACGTTCCTCACCTCTTTGTGCTTGCGCATCTCGGCGACGAGCGTGTCGACCCACTTCGTCACCGTCGCGGTGTCGGCGCCTTCTAGCGAGACCCGGAACTGGGTCGGACCGGACTCGGCGTCGATCGTCAGGTCCTGCGTCGGCTGCAGGTAGAGCGTGACTCCCGCTACCTTCTGCGCCCGCTCCTGGAGACGCGTCATCACGTCGTTCTGGTCGCCGTGCGAGGGCTTGAGGTCGATCAGCATCCTGCCGGTGTGCAGCATCGAGTTGTTGGCCGCGTCGACGCCGATGAACGAGCTCACGTTCTCGACCGCCGGGTCCTGCAGCACGGCAGCGGCGGTCGCCTGCTGCAGCTCGGCCATGCGCTGGTACGAAACGTCTTGCGCCGTGTCGACTCGCGCCTGCAGCTGCGCCGTGTCCTGCGTCGGAAAGAGGCCTTTCGGGATGAAGAGGTAGAGCAGCACGGTGAGCACGAGCGTCGCGACGGCGACGCCGAGCGTCAGCAGCTCGTGGTCGATGACCCAGGTGAGGCCGCGGTCGTAGCGGTCGACGATGCCCTTGAAGAAGCGGCGCAGGCGCGCGCCCGGGCCGTGCGCCTTTTCCTCCTTCGCCTCGTCCTTCGGCTCCATCCAGCGCGCCGACATCATCGGCACCAGCGTCAGCGAAACAACCGCGGAGATGATGATCGTGATCGCCAGCGTCACCGCGAACTCGCGAAAGAGCCGGCCGACGACGTCGCTCATGAAGAGGAGCGGGATCAGCACGGCGATGAGCGACACGGTGAGCGAGATGATCGTGAAACCGATCTCCGAGGCGCCGGCGAGCGCCGCCTCGATCACCAGGCGCTGCCTGCCCGCGGGCAACGACTCGGCCTCGGCGCCGGTGAGGGCCTCGGGCCGAAGATCCGCAGCGGCCCGGGCATCGGCATCCGAGGTCGACTTCGGCGCCTGCGCCTCGCGACCCCTCGCCATCTCGAGGTGGCGCGAGATGTTCTCGATCATGACGATCGCGTCGTCGACGACGAAGCCGGTGGCGATCGTGAGGGCCATCAGGCTCAGGTTGTTGAGGCTGTAGCCGAGCAGGTACATCGCGCCGCAGCTGCCGATGAGCGAGATCGGCACCGCCAGGCTGGCGATCAGGGTCGCGCGCGGGCTGCCGAGGAAGGCGAAGATGACCAGCACGACCATGACGACGGCGAGCACCAGCTCGATCTCGACGTGGCGCACCGAGCCGCGGATGCCGGTGGTGCGGTCGGCGAGCACCTCGACGCGCAGGTTCGCCGGCAGCGAGGCCTGCAGATCGGGGAGCTGTTTCTTGATCGCGTCGACGGTCGCGATCACGTTGGCGCCCGGCTGGCGCTGGACGTTGAGGATGATCGCCGGCCGCAGCTCGCCGTTCTTGCCCGCCCAGGCGCCGAGGCGGTTGTTCTCGGCGCTCTCGATCACGCGCGCGACGTCGACGAGGCGCACCGGCGCGCCGTTCTTGTAGGTGACGATCAGTTTCTTGTAGTCGTCGGCCGTGAGCAGCTGGTCGTTGGCGTTGATCGAGTACGAGCGCTTCGGCCCGTCGAAGCCGCCCTTGGCGCTGTTCGCGTTGGCGGCCGAGATGGCCGTGCGCAAGGTGTCGATGCCGATGCCGTACGACGCCAGCGCCTGGGTGTCGGCCTGGATCCGCACGGCCGGGCGCTGGCCGCCGGCGAGCGTGACCAAGCCGACGCCCGTCACCTGGCTGATCTTCTGCGCGAGCCTCGTGTTGACGAGGTTCTGCACCTCGGTGAGTGGCACGGTGTCGGAGCTGATCGCGAGCGTCAGCACCGGCGCGTCGGCCGGGTTCACCTTCGCGTACACCGGCGGCGCGGGCAGGTCGGCGGGCAGCAGCGAGCCACCGGCGTTGATCGCCGCCTGCACTTCCTGCTCGGCGACGTCGAGCGTCTGGCCGAGCGTGAACTGGAGGGTGATGATCGACACGCCCGCTGCGCTCGTCGAGCTCATGCGATCGAGCCCGGCCATCTGGCCGAACTGGCGCTCCAGCGGCGCGGTGACGGTGTTGCTCATCACCTCCGGGCTTGCGCCGGGGTAGAGCGTCTGCACCTGGATCGTCGGGTAGTCGACCTGGGGCAGCGCCGAGAGCGGCAGGAACCTGAAGCCGACGAAGCCAGCGAGGACGATCGCCACCATCAGCAGCGAGGTCGCCACCGGCCGCAGGATGAAGGGCCGCGACGGGCTCATCGCGCGGCGTTCGAAGCGCCCCCCCTCACCCCGGCCCTCTCCCCTGCGGGGCGAGGGAGAGGAGCGCCCTCTCCCGCTTGCGGGAGAGGGTCGGGGTGCGGGCCCGACGCGCCTCCTCGGCCTCTGCCGCCCGACGTTCCAGACGCGCCCGACGCCGGCCGCTCGCTCGCGAGCTGGACCTTGGCGCCCTCCTTCAGCCGGTCGCCGCCTTCGGTGACGACGCGCTCTCCGAGCACGAGGCCCCTGGCGATGGCGACGGCGTCGCTGGTGGCGACGCCGCGCTCGACGGTACGGATCGAGACCGTTCGATCGTCGCCGACGACGTAGACGAAGTCGCCGTTCGGCCCATGGCGCAGCGCCGTCACCGGCACGACGATCGCGCCGTCGACCGATCGCAGCACAAGCCGCACGTTGACGAACTGGTTCGGGAAAAGCGCCGAATCGGCGTTGGCGAAGCGCGCCTTGGCCTTGACTGTTCCGGTCTGCACGTCGACCTGGTTGTCGAGGGTCATGAAGGTGCCGTCGCCGAGCTTCTTCGTGCGCGTGCGATCGAAGGCCGCGGCCGCCAGCTTCGCGCCCGAGCCGACGCTAGTCGCAATCTCGGGCACCCGGTCCTGTGGTACCGAGAACACAACGTCGATCGGCGCCAGCTGCGTGATCACGGCGACGCCGGTCGGGTCACCGGCGCCGACGTAGTTGCCGCTGTCGATGGTGCGCAGGCCGACGCGACCGGCCAGCGGCGCGACGATGCGCGTGTAGCCGAGGTTCAGACGCGCCGTGTTCTCGTTGGCGCGGTCGATGACGAGCGTGCCTTCGAGCTGCTTGGCAAGCGCGGCCTGGGTGTCGACGTCCTGGCGCGCGATCGAGTCCTGGCCGAGGAGCGTCTGGTAGCGGCCAAGCTGGACCTTGGCGCCGTCGAGCTGCGCCTCGTCGCGCTGGCGCGCGCCGATCGCCTGCTGCAGCGCGATCTCGAATGGGCGCGGATCGATGGTGACGAGGAGCTGCCCCTTCTTCACGATCTGGCCTTCGGTGAAGAGGATCTGCGTGATCACGCCCGAGACCTGCGGCCGGACGGTGGCGGTGACGACCGGCGTGACGGTGCCGAGCGCGTCGAGCACGACCGGCAGGTTGGCTTGGGTCGCGGTCGCGATGCCGACGGTGCTCGGTGCTGCGCCGCGGCCGCCCTGCCCACCAGGCCCTCCTGGGCCACCCTGGCCGGGTTGCGCGCCGGATTGCGCGCGTTGTCCCGCGCCCGAGGCTCCGGATGCACCAGCGGCGGCTGCGTTGCCGCCGGGCCGCTCGGCCGGCCGATGCGTCAGCCACCACGCCAGCCCACCGAGCGCGATGAGCGCTGCCACGGCGATGACGGCGCCGAGCCAGCGTCGGCCCGCGCTGACCGCCGGTCGCGGTGGGGGCGGAGTTGGCGGCGGCGGGCGAAGCTGCTCGTTCGAAGGCTGGTCCATGCGGGTTTCTGCTTGTTCTGCCGCGAAGGCTACCAAGAGCGCCCGGCAACGCTGGCGAGGCCAGGCCTCCGTCCGGGCGTGGCGGAGTGCGGAGGTAAACCGGCAAAAGCAATGCCGTCCCTCGTACCCGAGGCGGCGAGGGACAAACCCGGTGTTGACGGCGCAACGCGGCCGAAACTATTCTTTACCTTCGGGTCGAGGCCTTCGCCGCGCACCGCATCATTCCACCGACTGCACGCACGCCATGACCGATCGCCTCGCCGGCAAGACCGCCTTCATCACCGCCGCGGGCCAGGGCATCGGCCGCGCTGTCGCCGAGGCCTTCGTCCGCGAAGGCGCGCGCGTCGTCGCCACCGACATCAACGAGGAGCTGCTCGCCGACCTCGCCCGCGCGACGCGCTGCGAGACGCGCCGCCTCGACGTCACCGACGCGAGCGCGGTGCTCGCAGCGACTATCGAGGCCGGCACGAAGAGCACCGTCGACGTCCTCTTCAACGGCGCCGGCTACGTCCACGCCGGCACGATCCTCGAGACCGACGAGGTCGCCTTCGACTTCTCTTTCGATCTTAACGTGCGCGCGATGCACCGCATGATCCGCGCCCTCCTGCCGCCGATGCTCGAGCTCGGTCACGGCTCGATCATCAACGTCGCCTCGGCCGCCTCGAGCATCAAGGGCGTGCCCAACCGCTTCGTCTACACCGCGACCAAGGCGGCGGTGATTGGCATGACCAAGTCGATCGCGGCCGACTTCATCACGAAGGGCATCCGTTGCAACGCGATCTGCCCGGGCACGGTCGAGTCGCCGTCGCTGCGCCAGCGCATCGCCGCGCAGGCGGAGGCGAGCGGGCAGACGCTGGCGCAGGTCGAAGCGGCCTTCATCGCGCGCCAGCCGATGGGGCGGCTCGGGACGACGGCCGAGATCGCAGCGCTCGCCGTCTACCTGGCGAGCGACGAGTCGGCGTTCACGACCGGCACCAACCAGATCATCGACGGCGGCTGGTCGAACTGAGCCGTCGCGCAGGGGCGCTGGCCTAAACTGCTCCGCCTGTCATCAAGGAATCCTCATGAAGCTGATGCGATACGGCGCCAAGGGCGCGGAGAAGCCTGCGCTCGTCGATGCTCAGGGCACGGTGCGCGACCTGTCCGGCGCTATCCCCGACATCACCGCTCAGACGCTGCGCCCCGAGAACCTGAAGCGGCTCGCCGAGCTCGATGCGTCCAAGCTGCCGGCGGTCGCCGACCCGGGCCGGGTCGCGCCGCCGTGGAGCGGCATGGGCAAGTTCATCTGCATCGGCCTCAACTATTCCGATCACGCCGCCGAGACCGGCTCGCCGAGTCCGAAGGAGCCGATCATCTTCATGAAGCCGACGAGCGCGCTCGTCGGCTGCAACGATGCCGTCGTCATCCCCAAGGGCTCGGTGAAGACCGACTGGGAGGTCGAGCTCGGCGTCGTCATCGGCACCATGGCGCGCTACGTCGAGCAGGCCGACGCGCTCAAGCACGTCGCCGGCTACTGCGTCGTCAACGACGTCTCCGAGCGCGAGTACCAGATCGAGCGCGGCGGCACCTGGGACAAGGGCAAGGGCTGCGACACCTTCGGCCCCGTCGGCCCGTGGATGGTGACGGCCGACGAGGTCGTCGACCCGCAGAAGCTATCGATGTGGCTGGACGTCAACGGTAAGCGGCGCCAGAACGGCTCGACCGGGACGATGATCTTCGGCGTCGCTGAGCTCGTCGCGTACTGCAGCCGCTTCATGACCCTCTATCCCGGTGACCTCATCACCACCGGCACGCCGCCCGGCGTGGCCATGGGCATGAAGCCGATGCCGGTCTACCTGAAGGCCGGCGACGAGATGCGCCTCGGCATCGCCGGCCTCGGCGAGCAGCACCAGAAGGTGCATGCGTGGGACCCGAAGCTGATCGACGGCTGAACATCTCGCTGCGCCTGGCCACGGCAGCGCGGCCGTGGCGCTTGTTGCCGGCCTATGCCGTCAACGGCATCGGGGCCGCCCTCGGCATCGGCTGCATCCAGCTCGGCGTGCTGGCGGCAGCCGGGCCGCACGTCTCGGCGCTGGTCGTGAGCGGCGCTGTCTGCGCCAGCATCGCCGACCTGCCGAACGTGCCTTCGCGCACCTGGCATCGCGTCGGCACCGCGGCGCTTCTGGCGGCGCTGGCGTCTCTCGTCGTCGACCTGCTGCGGCTGCATCCGCTGGCGCTCGGCGTTGCCATCGGCGCCGTCGGCTTCGTGGCCATGATGACGCTGGCCTGGGGCGCGCGCGCCGGCGCCGTCTCGTTCGCGCCGATCCTGGCGATGATCTTCTCGATGGCGGTACCGCCGGCCGACCACGAGCTCGCGGTCGCCGGCTGGAGCGCGCTCGGCAGCTTTCTCTATCTCGGCTGGGCCCTCTTCGCCAACGCGGTGCTGCAGCGCCGCTACCGGACGCTGGCGCTGACCGAGGCGCTGCGCGCTGCCGCGCAGCTCTTTCTGGCCCGATCCGACGTGCTCGCCTCGGCCGCGTCGCAACGCAGCGAACCGCCGCCGCGCGGCGCCTGGCTGACGCGCGAAGCGGCACTCGCCGACCGCCTGCAGGCGGCCCGAGACCTGCTCTTCCCGGCACGCGAGAACCCGCGCTGGTGCCGCGATGTCGGCGTCCTGCTGCGCGTCATCGACCTGCGCGACGGCCTGCTCGCGAGCCGCCTCGATGTCGACCTGCTCGGCAGCGACGTCGCTGGGCGGATCGTGCTCGGCCGCGCCGCCCAGGCGCTGCGCGGCGTCGGCGAGCAGCTCGACGCCATTGCCGCGGCGGTCCGCGACGGCCACCGCGAGGCCGGCTGGTGGCCGCATCCGCCCGACCTCGGCTCGCTGCCGGCGGTGGTCTACGACGTGCGCGGCGTCGCCAGCGTGCCGGCGCCGCCGATCCCGGCCAGCGATGCCCGGGCCCGCCTTCTGCCTGCCCTGCAGGGCCGCCTCGATCGCCTCGGCGACGACCTGCGGCGCATCCATCGCCTGCTGCGCGGCGAGCTCGAGCCGCTGCCGCTCACGCATGCGCAGCTGCAGCGCTTCGTGGCGCCCGAAGGCTGGCCGATCCGGGCCTTGCAGCCGCACTGGCGCCGCGATTCGCTGGTCCTCCGCCACGCCATCCGGATGGCGCTGGCGCTGACCACGGCCTACGCCATCGGCGTGGCGTTGCCGTGGGGCTCGCATCCGTACTGGCTGGTCCTCAGCGTCGCCGTCGTGCTGCGTGGCAGCCTCGGCGACACCCTGGCGCGGCGCAACGGCCGCGTCGTCGGCACCGTGCTCGGCTGCCTGCTCGTGGTTGCCTTCGCGCGCGTACCCTCGGCGGCGTTCCAGGGCGGCGTGTTTCTCGTCGCCCTCGGCACCGCCCACGCCTTCGTCATCCAGCGCTACTGGCTGACGGCGACGGCGGCGAGCGTGATGGCGCTGCTGCAGTCGCACCTTGTCAACCCGGCCGGCGGCTTCGCGATCGCCGAACGCATCGCCGACACCTTTCTCGGCGCGGCGCTGGCCTGGTCCTTCAGCTACGTGCTGCCGTCGTGGGAGCGCCGCAATGTGCCGCAGGCGATCGCCCGAGTCCTGCGCGAGCTGAACGCCTACGCCGCCCACTCGCTGCGGGCCGGCTCGGGCGACGCCATCGAGGAACGCATGGCGCGGCGCACCGCCTACGAGTCGCTGTCGGCCCTCGGCGCGGCGCTGCAGCGAAGCCGCGTCGAGCCGAAAGGTGTGCGCCTACCGGTCGCGCAGATCGCCGCATTGCTCGACCACGGCGAGCGCTTCATGGCCCACCTGTCGCTGGTGCGCCATTCGCTGGCACGGCTCGAAGGCGCCTCCGAGCTGGCGCGCATCGAGTCGGCCCTCGCCGCGACGGTGGCCGCGATCGGCCGGCATTTCGCGCCGATCACCGCAACGGAACGAGGCGGCGGCCAGGCCATTGCCGACGACGCGCCTGTGGCCGACGAGCTCGATGTGCTGCCTGCCCATCCGCCGATCCACGACATCGTGCCGTGGCTGCAGCGCCGGCTCGCGCAGATGGTGGCCGAGGCCGCAGCGATCCGGAGCGCGGCGAGGCAGAGCGGTGCCACCTGAGGCCGCCCCTGTGCAATCCCTACACTCCGAGCCCCGACCTGCCAAGGACCACACCGTGACCGACGCGCTCGCCATCCGCATCCATCCGCACGACGACGTCGTCATCGCCCGCCACCAGCTCGTCGGCGGCACCCGGATCGAGAGCGAGGGCATCACCGTCTCCGGCCTGGTGCCGCCGGGCCACAAGGTGGCGACGAAAGCGATCGCCGCCGGCGCGCCGGTGCGCCGCTACGACCAGATCATCGGCACCGCGAAGGTCGCCATCGCGGCCGGCCAGCACGTTCACACGCACAACCTCGAGTTCGCCGCCTTCGCGCGCGACTACGCGGCGGCGAGCGGTGCCCGGCCGACGGCCTACGCCGCCGAGCCGGCCAGCTTCGACGGCATCGTCCGCGCCGGCGGCCGCGTCGCGACGCGCAACTACATCGGCATCCTGACCTCGGTGAACTGCTCGGCCACGGTGGCCCGCGCCATCGCCGATCACTTCCGCCGCGACACCAACCCGCGCGCGCTCGAGCGCTTCCCGAACGTCGACGGCGTCGTCGCGCTGACCCACGGCGCCGGCTGCGCCACCGCCAGCGACGGCGAGCCGCTGCAGGTGCTGCGGCGCACCCTCGGCGGCTACGCGCGCCACCCCAACTTCGCCTCGGTGATGGTGGTCGGGCTCGGCTGCGAGACCAACCAGATCAACGGCATGCTGGAACAGGAAGGCCTGGCGACCGGAGCCCAGCTGCATGCCTTCAACATCCAGGAAACCGGCGGCACGAAGAAGACGGTGGCGCACGGCATCGAGCTCGTCGAGTGGCTGCTCGAGGAGGCCAACCGCGCCGTGCGCACGCCGGTGCCGGCGAGCCACATCACCGTCGGCCTGCAATGCGGCGGCTCCGACGGCTACTCTGGCATCAGCGCCAACCCGGCCCTCGGCGCGGCGGTCGATCGCCTGGTGCGCCACGGCGGCACCGCCATCCTGTCCGAGACGCCCGAGATCTACGGCGGCGAGCACCTGCTGACGCGGCGCGCCGTCACGACCGACATCGCCGACAAGCTGCTCGGACGCATCCGCTGGTGGGAGCGCTACTGCGAGCGCAACGACGCCGAGATGGACAACAACCCCTCGGCCGGCAACAAGGCCGGCGGCCTCACGACCATCCTCGAGAAGAGCCTCGGCGCCATCGCCAAGAGCGGCACCACCAACCTCGTCGACGTCTTTGAATACGCGCAGCCGGTGACGGCGAAGGGCCTCGTCTTCATGGACACGCCGGGCTACGACCCGGTCTCCGCCACCGGCCAGGTCGCCGGCGGCGCCAACCTGATCTGCTTCACGACCGGCCGCGGCTCGGCCTACGGCTGTGCACCGTCACCGTCGCTCAAGCTCTCCACCAACACCGCGCTCTGGCTCAAGCAGGAAGACGACATCGACATCAATTGCGGCGAGGTCGTCGACGGCACGGCGTCGATCGACGCGATGGGCGAGCGCATCTTCCGGCTCATGCTCGAGACCGCGTCGGGTCGCAAGACCAAGAGCGAAGTCCACGGCTACGGTCAGAACGAGTTCGTGCCCTGGGCGCTCGGTGCGGTGATGTAGGGCAGCGCGGCAGAAGCGCCGCGCATGCGTGCCACCCGGAGCCGACGCCATCGTGGCGAGACGACGGCACACGTCATTCCCGCAACTCGATCCAGGCCGGCGCGTGGTCGCTGGGGTTGTCGCGGCCGCGCATGTCGCGGTCGACACCGGCACGAAGCAGGCGCGGCGCCATGCCGTCGCTCAGCAGCAGGTGGTCGATGCGCATGCCGGCATCACGGCCGAAGCTGTCGCGAAACACGCTCCAGAAGGTGTAGACGGGGTCGGCCGGGTGCAGGGTGCCGATGGCGTCGGTCCAGCCTGTCGCCAGGAGCCGCTGGTAGGCCGCACGCGGCTCCGGTTGCAGCAGCGCGTTCTTCAGCCAGGAACGGGTGTTGTAGATGTCGGCGACGGCGTCGGTCGGCACGACGTTGTAGTCGCCGGCGAGCACCACCGGATGGCCGCCCGCGGCGAGCTCGCCGGCATGCGCGATCAGGCGCTCGAACCAGGCCTGCTTGTAGTCGAACTTCGGCCCGGGCTGCGGGTTGCCGTTGGGCAGGTAGAGCGACGCGACGACGATGCCTGCCACGGCCGCTTCGAGGTAGCGGCTCTGGGTGTCGGCGGCATCGCCGGGCAGCGTTCGCCGCAGCTCGATCGGCTCGCGGTCGCGGGCGAGGATGGCGACGCCGTTCCAGCTGCGCTGGCCGACCCGCAACGAGCCGTAGCCGGCGGCGTCGATGGCGGCCTCGGGAAAGTCGGCGTCGGTCGACTTGAGCTCCTGCAGGCAGACGACGTCGGGCTGCGTGTCGGCGAGCCAGCCGAGCAGCAACGGCAAGCGGCGGTTGATGCCGTTGATGTTCCAGGTGGCGACCCGCACGGAGCGCGGATCTAGATGCGGCGCAGCAGCCGCGGCACGACGAATCGAAGCGCCAGCACCACCGCGACGCCGGTGCCGAGGTCGGCCCACGACGACGGCTGCGGCGCCTCGGCCGGGCGTGCCGCCGGCACATCGTCGGCAGCGGCAGCGACGCGCCCGACTTCGGCCGCCGCAGCGCCGCTCCTGCTCGGCGCCGCCTCGGCGGCCGCCACCGGCGTGGCCTGGGCGACATCGTC
>JAYVVB010000033.1:0-3176 GCA_043787455.1 Rhizobacter sp. | reverse complement strand
GTCGGCAATCCGAACTGCGGCAAGACGGCTCTCTTCAACCTTCTCACGGGCGCACGCCAAAAGGTCGCCAACTACGCCGGCGTGACGGTCGAGCGCAAGATCGGCCTCACCCGTCTCGGCAACGGTCGCCCGGTGTCGATCATCGACCTGCCCGGCGCCTACAGCCTCACGCCGGCGACGCCCGACGAGCAGATCACGCTCGAGGTGATCGAAGGCCGGCGCCACGGCGAGGCGGCGCCCGATGCGATCGTCGCCGTCGTCGACGCGACCAACCTGCGCATGAACCTGCGTCTCGTGCTCGAGCTTGCGCGGCTCGGCCGGCCGCTCATCGTCGCCCTCAACATGGCCGACGTGGCGCGCGCCGAAGGGCTGGCGATCGACGTCGTCAAGCTCTCGGCCGAGCTCGGCTGCCCAGTCGTCGAGACCGTCGCGGTGCGCTCCGACGGCCATGCCGGCCTGCTGGCTCTGCTCGAGACCCACCTCGGCGTCGCCGCACCCGACGCGGCGGCGTCGGCCGTCATCGCGGGACGCACCGCAAGCGACGCGACCACGCGCGACTCGCCGTCGTCGGCCGATCTGCAGCGCGAGGTGCGGCGCATCCTCGCCATCGCGGTGCCGGGCGCATCGTCGGTGCGGCGCTTCCACCACCGGATCGACGCGGTCGTCATGCATCCGGTCTGGGGCGTGATGCTGCTCGCGGCCGTCCTCTTCCTCATGTTCCAGGCGGTCTTCTCGTGGGCCACGGTGCCCATGGACGCGATCAAGGCGGCGATGGCCGCGCTCGGCGAGACGATCTCGACCCATATGGCAGAAGGGCCGCTGCGCAGCCTCCTCGTCGACGGCGTGATCGCCGGCGCGGGCAGCGTGATCGTCTTCCTGCCGCAGATCCTGATCCTCTTCTTCTTCATCCTCCTGCTCGAGGACTCGGGATATCTGCCGCGCGCCGCGTTCCTGCTCGACAACCTGATGGGCAAGGTGGGCCTGTCGGGCCGTGCCTTCATTCCGCTGCTCTCGAGCTTCGCCTGCGCGATCCCCGGGATCATGGCGACGCGCACGATCGCCAACTGGAAGGACCGGCTCGCGACGATCATGGTCGCGCCGCTCATGACCTGCTCGGCGCGGCTGCCGGTCTATGCGCTCCTGATCGGCGCCTTCGTCCCGGCGACGAACGTCGGCCCCTTCAACCTGCGCGGGCTCACGCTCTTCGGCCTGTACGTCGCCGGCGTCGTCTCGGCGATGGCCGTCGCCTGGGTCTTCAAGCGCGTCTGGATCAAGCGCCGCTACCAGCCGCTGATGCTCGAGCTGCCACCCTACCGCATGCCCAGCCTGAGGAACCTCGGTCTCGGCCTGTGGGAGCGCGCGGGCATCTTCCTGCGCCGCGTCGGCGGCATCATCTTTGCGCTCACCGTCGTGCTCTGGTTCCTGTCGAGCTTCCCGGCGCCGCCGGCGGGCGCGACCGGCCCGGCGATCCAGTACAGCGTCGCCGGCGTGCTCGGCCGCGCGCTCGAGCACGTGTTCGCGCCGATCGGCTTCAACTGGCAGATCTCGATCGCCCTCGTTCCGGGCCTGGCGGCGCGCGAGGTCGCGGTCGGCGCGCTCGGCACGGTCTACTCGATGTCGGCCGCGGGCAGCGGCGTCGCCGACGCGCTCTCGCCGATCATCGCCAAGGGCTGGTCGCTCGCGACCGCGTACTCGCTTCTCGCCTGGTACGTGTTCGCGCCGCAATGCATCTCGACGCTCGCGGTCGTCAAGCGCGAGACGAACTCGTGGCGCTATCCGGTGGCGATGGCCGCGTACCTGTTCGCCCTCGCCTACATCGCCTCGTTCATCACCTATCGCGTGACCCTAGCGCTCGGAGCCTGACGTGTTCCTGCAGACCCTCGTCGTCGCCCTGCTGGTCACCGCCTGCGCGAGCTATGCGGCATGGACTCTGATGCCGGCATCGCTTCGTCGCTCGCTGGCCCTGGTGCTGCTGAAGCTGCCCCTGCCGCGCCTGCTTGCGAACACGATGCGCAAGCGCTCGGTGGCGTCGTCGGCGTGCGCCTGCGACGGCTGCGACAAGGCGAAGGCGCCGGTCGATGCGACGACGCGCGCGAAGCCGTCAAGCTCAGGGGTCGCGCCCCTCGTCTTTCATCCGCGCCTGCGAAAGTAAGGCGCCGGCGTTAGTTCGGGACGTCGCGCATCGAGCGGTCGCCGAGTCCCATCGGCAACGGAAAATGGACCCGCTCGGGCGTGCCCGAGATGCTGCGGACCGAGACCGCGCCGAGCGCGCGCAGCCGCTCGACGACGGCCTCGACGAGCACCTCGGGCGCCGACGCACCGGCCGTGACGCCGACGCGGCGCTTGCCTTCGAACCACTCCGGCTTCAGGTCGGTCGCGGTGTCGACCATGTAGGCGTCGGCGCCGAGCCGCTCGGCGAGCTCGCGCAGCCGGTTGCTGTTCGAGCTGCTCGGGCTGCCGACGACGATGAGTACGTCCACGCCCAGCGCGATCACCTTGACCGCGTCCTGCCGGTTCTGCGTCGCGTAGCAGATGTCCTGCTGCTTGGGCTGGCGCACGCCGGGAAAGCGCCGCTTCACGGCCGCGAGGATCTCGGCCGCATCGTCGACGGAAAGCGTCGTCTGGGTCACGACCGCGAGCGGCGTGTCCTGCGGCAGGTCGAGCCGCTCGACATCGGCCACGTCCTCGACCAGATGGATGCCGCGATCGAGCTGGCCCATCGTGCCCTCGACCTCGGGATGGCCCTTGTGGCCGATCATGATGAACTCGAAGCCCTCGCGCGCCAGCTTGGCGACCTCGACGTGGACCTTGGTGACGAGCGGGCAGGTCGCGTCGAACACCGAGAAGCCGCGCTCGGCGGCCTCCTGCCGGACCGCCTGCGACACGCCGTGCGCGCTGAAGACGAGGGTGGCGCCGGGCGGCACCTGGGCCAGGTCCTCGATGAAGACCGCGCCCTTCTTCTTCAAGTCGTCGACCACATAGGTGTTGTGCACGATCTCGTGGCGAACGTAGATCGGCGCGCCGAAGCGGATCAGCGCGCGCTCGACGATCTCGATGGCGCGATCGACGCCGGCACAGAAGCCGCGCGGCTCAGCGAGGACGACCTCTTCCACCGACGCGCTCTTCTCGTCGCTGCTCACAAGATTCCGATCAATTCGACCTCGAAGGTCACGGGA
>JAYVVB010000032.1:0-7910 GCA_043787455.1 Rhizobacter sp. | reverse complement strand
GTGACCTCGAGGCCGTCGAGGCCCGGCATCATGAGATCGAGCACGAGGAGATCGCTGGCGCGCTCGACCTGGCTCGCCAGCGCGGCGGCGCCGTCGGCGACGGCCTCGACCGCATAGCCGGCGCTGCGCAGGTTCATCACCAGCAGATCGCGGATGTCGGTCTGATCCTCGGCGACGAGGATGGAAGCGGGCGGCATGGAGGAATTGTCTCGTGTCGGCGCGTTGTCTTACAGCGATGTGATCTGGCTGTGATCTTCCGCGAGAGTCCTGCGAGACGGCGCGATCAGAGTCACGCCATCGACTCCACCCGAGCCCTTGCATGAACGCCACCCAGACCTCCAGCCCTTCTTCGCGCCGTGCCCCGCCTGCGCTTGCGACCACTCTGGCGCCGACGCCCCGGCACTCGGTGCCAATCTCGCTGACCGAGCTGGTCTCGCACCGCGCCTATCTCGTGCGCTTCGCGATGAACAAGCTGCGCGACCCGATGCTCGCCGAGGACGCCGTCCACGACGTGCTCGAAGCCGTCCTCAGCGGCCGCGCCGTCTTCTCGGGCCGGGCCGCGTTGCGCTCCTGGCTTACGGCCGTGCTCAAGAACAAGATCGTCGACGGCCTTCGCCGCATCGAGCACCATGAGGTCCTCGACGACGACGCCGGCGAGAGCCCCGGCCACGCCGTCGCCTGCCCGCGGCCGCGCCCGGACGAGATCGCCGAACAGCGCCAGGCGCTGGCACGCGCTCTCGACGGCATCGAGCGCCTGCCGGCGACGCTGCGCGACGCGATGCGGCTGCGCGTGATCGAGGAGCGCTCGACTGCCTCGGTCTGCGCCGAGCTCGGCATCAGCGAAGAGAACCTGTTCGTGCGCGTCCATCGCGCGAGGAAGCAGCTGCTCTCCTGAGCAGCGATCGCCACTGCGGCGAATCAGATCATCGCGGCGGGGTCGAAGTCGTCGGCTGAGAACCGGGTGAGGCGCCGCGGCAGCAGATGCACCTTTGAGCCGGTCGCGAGCCCGAGACGGTCGCGCAGCGCCTGCCAGTCGGTGCGCGGCATCTCGACGTCGACGTACGCCTGGTCGTCGTCGCGGCGGAACTCGAGACGCGTGTTCGGGCCGACCGTGAGTGCCTGCACGAGGGTCGCGACGATCGAGCCCGGCGCAGCGCTGGCGACGATGGCGAGCTCGTGCGGCCGCACGAAGGCGACGTCGCCGCCCTGCCCCGCGGGTTGGCCGAGGCGGCCGTGGAAGAGGTTCACGTCGCCGAGGAACTGGAGCACGAAAGGCGTCGCCGGGTGGTCGTAGACCTCGTCGGGCGGCCCGTCCTGCTCGATCCGGCCGTGGTTCATCACGACGATCCGGTCGGCGACCTCCATCGCCTCTTCCTGGTCGTGGGTGACGAAGACGCTCGTGACGTTCATCTCGTCGTGCAGGCGGCGCAGCCACCGGCGCAACTCCTTCCGCACCCGCGCGTCGAGCGCGCCGAAGGGCTCATCGAGGAGGAGCACCTCGGGCTCGACCGCGAGCGCGCGCGCGAGCGCTATGCGCTGGCGCTGGCCACCCGAGAGCTGGTGCGGGAAACGGTCGGCGATCCAGTCGAGCTGGACCAGCTTCAGCAGCTCCATGACCTTGGCGCGGATCTGCGCTTCGCCCGGGCGGGTCGCGCGCGGCCTGACGCGCAGGCCGAAGGCGACGTTCTCGAAGATCGTCATGTGGCCGAAGAGCGCGTAGTGCTGAAAGACGAAACCGACGTGGCGTTCGCGCACGTCGGCGTGGGTGGCGTCCCGCCCCCGAAACAGGACGGTGCCGGAGTCCGGCACTTCGAGGCCGGCGATGATGCGCAGCAGCGTCGTCTTGCCCGAGCCCGAGGGGCCGAGCAGCGCGACCAGCTCGCCCGACGGGATGTCGAGGTTGAGGTTGTCGCAGACGACGGTCGCGCCGAAGCGCTTGTTGATGCCGCGGACTTCGATGCTCATGCCACCTCCACGCTTGCGGCGCTCGATGTCGGGCGGCGCTCGACAAAGTACTTGAGAGCGAGCGTCACCAGCGCCAGGAAGGCGAGCAGCGACGCGACCGCGAACGCGGCCGCGAACTGGTACTCGTTATAGAGGATCTCGATGTGCAGCGGCATGGTGTTGGTCTGGCCGCGGATGTGGCCCGAGACGACACTGACCGCGCCGAACTCGCCCATCGCCCGCGCGTTGCAGAGAATGACGCCGTAGAGCAGCGCCCACTTCACGTTGGGCAGCGTGATACGGCGAAAGATCTGCCAGCCGCCGGCGCCGAGCACACGCGCCGCTTCTTCCTGCTCGTTGCCCTGCGCCTGCATCAGTGGAATCAGCTCGCGGGCGATGAACGGGAAGGTGATGAAGATCGTCGCGATGACGATGCCGGGCAGGGCGAAGATGATCTTCAGGTCGTGATCGCGCAGCCACTCGCCGAACCAGCCCTGCAGGCCGAAGACTAGGACGAAGACGAGACCGGCGATGACCGGGCTCACCGAGAACGGCAGGTCGATCAGCGTCAGCAAGAGGTTCTTGCCGTGGAAGTCGAACTTCGCGATCGCCCAGGCAGCGGCGACGCCGAAGACGAGGTTGAGCGGCACCGAGATGCCGGCCGCGATCAGTGTCAGCTTGATCGCCGACACCGCGTCGGGCTCGCTGATCGCGGCGAGGTAGACGTCGAGGCCTTTCTTCAGCGCCTCGACGAACACGGCGACGAGCGGGACGAAGAGGAAGACCGCGAGGAAGGCGAGCGCGACGGCGATGAGGAGCCGCCGCACCCACGCCGGCTCGCTCGTCGCCTCGCCGATGCGGCGCGTTGCCTTCTCGCTCATCGTCCTGTCGCTCATCGCCCTTGCCTCGCCCGCGTCCACGCCTGCAGCGCGTTGATCGCCAGCAGCATCAGAAACGCGGCGACGAGCATCACCACCGCGATCGCGGTCGCGCCGGGGACGTCGAACTGCTCGAGCTTGGTGATGATGAGGAGCGGCGTGATCTCCGAAATCATCGGCAGGTTGCCGGCGATGAAGATGACCGAGCCGTACTCGCCGAGCGCGCGCGCGAAGGCGAGCGCGAAGCCGGTGAGGAGGGCAGGCGCGAGGATCGGCAGGATGACGCGCGTAAACGTCTGCCACCGCGTCGCGCCGAGGATGGCGGCGGCTTCCTCGACTTCCTGCTGCAGGTCCTCGAGCACCGGCTGGAGTGTGCGCACGACGAAGGGCAGGCCGATGAAAGTAAGCGCGACCCACACGCCCACGGGCGTGAAGCTGACCTTGAACGGCAGCCATCGGCCGATCCAGCCGTTGCCGGAATAGAGCGCCGTCAGGGCGATACCGGCGACGGCCGTCGGCAAGGCGAAAGGCAGATCGACAAGGGCGTCGACGAAGCGCTTGCCGAAGAAGTCGTAGCGCACGAGCACCCAGCAGACGATCAGGCCGAAGAAGGCGTTGACGAACGCGGCGGCGAACGACGCGCCGAAGGTGAGTCGGTAGGAAGCGACGACGCGCGGCGCGCTGACCGCGCTCCAGAACGCCGGCCAAGTCATCGTGAACGTCTTCAGGAACGCCGCCGAGAGCGGCACGAGGATGAAGAACGACAGATAGAGCAGCGTGAAGCCGAGGGCGAGGTCGAAGCCCGGCAGGACGCTGTGGCGCTTCAGCAGCGCGCGAGACAACAGCATGCCGGGGGCGCGCCGGCTCGACCTACTTCTTGGCGGCGAGGATCTGGTCGAAGATCGCGCCGTCGTCGAAGTGGTCCTTCTGCGCCTTGGACCAGCCGCCGAAGAGCTCGTCGATGGTGAAGGTCGTGACCTTAGGGAAGTCCTTGCCGTACTTGGCCAGGAGCGCCGGCGCGCGCGGCCGCAGCTGATGCCTGGCAGCGATTTCCTGCGCCTCGTCGCTCCACAGGAACTTCAGGTACGCCTCGGCCTGCTTTCTCGTGCCCTTCTTGTCGACGACCTTGTCGATCACCGCGACCGGGTTCTCGGCCAGGATCGTCGACTTCGGATAGACGACCTCGAAGTTGTCGCCGAACTCCGCCTTGATCAGGTTGACCTCGCTCTCGAAGGTGCACAGCGCATCGCCGATGTCGCGCTGCGCGAAGGTCGTCGTCGCGGCGCGGCCGCCGCCGTCGAACACCGGCACGTTGGCGAACACCTTCTGCACCAGATCGCGCGCCTGCGCCGGCGTGCCGCCGGCCTTGATGACCGAGCCCCAGGCGGCGACGTAGGTGTAACGGCCGTTGCCGGTGATCTTCGGATTCGGGATGACGACGCTCGTGCCGGCCTTGGCGAGATCGGGCCAGTCGTGGATGCCTTTCGGGTTGCCCTTCCTCACGAGGATCACGGTGACCGACGTGTTCGGCGCCGAGTTGTTCGGCAGCCGCTTGGCCCAATCCTCGGGAATGAGCTTGCCCCGGGCGATGGCGTCGATGTCGCTCGACTGGTTCATCGTCACCACGTCGGCTTCGAGTCCGTCGAGCACGGCGCGGGCTTGCTTGCTCGAGCCGCCGTGCGACTGCGAGATCGTCACGTCCTCGCCGGTCTGCTGCTTCCACGAGCGCTGGAACGCAGGATTGATGTCCTTGTAGAGCTCGCGCGCGACGTCGTAGCTGACGTTGAGCAACGTCGGCCCGGCCGCGTGCGCGAGCGGCGAGAGGGCGAGCAATGCGGCGCTCGCGGCGACAAGCGCCGAACGGCGCGAAAGGAAAGGCGAAGACAAGCTGGACATGGAGGGACGCGAAGCGCTAGACGGGCCAACATTCAATCTTAGGGTCGGCCGCGGCGCGGCCAACGATTACCTCGTTGCAAGCTTATGCCGTCGGCCGCGAGGCCGGGGCCGACGCGACGATGGCCCGCACCCGTGCGACGAGGTCGGCGTCGGCCGGCGCGACGAGCTCGCCGGCGATCGCGCTGCGGATCAGCCGCTCGGCCGTCTGCGACTGGGGCGTGACGACACCGAGGAAGCACAGCTTCTCGTCTTCGGCGATCAGCAGGGTCGGAAAGTTGTCGATGTCGAGCTCGCCGAGCGCATCGGCCTCGTCCTCGACGTCGATCCAGGCGAAGTCGGCGCGTGACGCGAACTGAGCGGCCAGGCCGTCGAAGGTCGCTCGGTAGTCGCGGCACGAGCCGCACCACGCGGCGCACAGGCACAGTACCAGCAAGCGCGGCGGCGTGTCGCGCTCGCTCATCGATCGTCTACGGCTGGACGTGGAGCATGTCGTGGATCTCGTGCTCGTGCGTCGGCGGGCCGTCGAGATTCACGGTGTGCCAGCCGTTGTCGTAGTCGACGACGCGAAAGCGGCGCATCGGCATCATGCCGTGCGAGGTCGGAAAGAGGGCGAAGACATCGTCGCCGTGGTTCAGCGCGGCGACGACTTCCGAGACGTCGGCAACCTGTGGCTCGGTGTGCCACTCGTTGGTCTCGGTGTTGACGGGACCCCACTCGACGCCCGTGACGCGGCCGTCGGCGTCGAGGCGAACTTTGGCTACGGCAAGGACTTTCATCACGCGCTTCCTTCGACGATCGGGGGAACGAGTATGCACGCGCCACCCCGCCCGCCGGTCAGCGGACGCCCCGCAGGATCCATTCGGCGGCACGCTCGGCGATCATCAGTGTCGGCGCGTTGGTGTTGCCGCTGGTGATCGTCGGCATGACGCTGGCGTCGACGACGCGCAGGCTCTCGAGCCCATGGACGCGCAGGCGCGCGTCGACGACCGCCATCGGGTCGGCGGCCGGGCCCATCTTCGCCGTGCCGACCGGATGGAAGATCGTCGTGCCGATATCGCCCGCGAGCCTGGCGAGGTCGGCGTCGCTTTCGAACTGCGGTCCGGGCTTGAGCTCGCGCGGCCTGTATTTCGCGAGCGCCGGCTGGGCGACGATGCGCCGGGTCACGCGCAGGCTCTGCGCCGCGATGCGGGCGTCCTCTTCGGTCGCGAGGTAGTCGGGCGCGATGCGCGGCGGCGCGTCGGGGTCGGCCGAGCGCAGGCGCACGCTGCCGCGGCTCGTCGGGTTGAGGTTGCAGACGCTCGCCGTAAACGCGTCGAAGGTGTGCAGCGGCTCGCCGAAAGCGTCGAGCGACAGCGGCTGAACGTGGTACTCGAGGTTCGCGTGCGCTCGAGAAGGGTCGCTCTTCGTGAAAGCGCCGAGCTGCGACGGTGCCATGCTCATCGGGCCGCTACGCTTCAGTGCGTATTCGAGCGCGATCAGCGCCTTGCCGACGAGCGACGAGGCCGTCGTGTTGAGCGTCTTCGCGCCCTCGACGCCGTAGACGGCGCGGATCTGGAGATGGTCCTGCAGGTTCTCGCCAACGCCGGGCAGTTCGTGCCGTACCGCGATGCCGTGCGTCGCGAGAAGCGCCGGAGCGCCGATGCCCGAGAGCTGCAGGATCTGTGGCGAGCCGATCGCACCGGCCGCGAGCACGACCTCGCCGCCCGGCGACAGGGTCGCCGCCACCGGCGCGCCGCCCCCGAGCGGCACGATCTCGACGCCGCTGGCGCGCCGGCCGTCGAAGGTGATGCGATGGATGTGCGCGCCCGTCCACACCTGCAGGTTCGGGCGCGGGAACGCCGGCTTGAGGAACGCCTTGGTCGCGTTCCAGCGGACGCCGGCGCGCTGGTTGACGTCGAAATAGCCGACGCCTTCGTTGTCGCCGCGGTTGAAGTCTTCGGTGTGCGGCAGTCCGGCCTCGACCGCGGCGGCAGCGAAGGCATCGAGGATCGGCCAGTGCAGGCGCTGCTTCTCGACGCGCCATTCGCCGCCCTGGCGCTTGCCGCTCGGATCGAAGCCGGGCGCGGCGTGGAAGGCGTCGGCGCCCTTGTAAAAATCCTCGTGCTTGAGGAACGCGGGCAGGCATTCGGCCCAGCTCCAGCCCGGGTTGGCGCCATGGCCGTCGCCGGCGCCCCAGGCGTCATAGTCGCGTGCCTGGCCGCGCATGTAGATCATGCCGTTGATGCTGCTCGAGCCGCCGAGCACTTTGCCGCGCGGATAGCGCAGGCTCCGGCCATTGAGTCCGGCCGCGGGCTCGGTCGCATAGAGCCAGTCGGTACGCGGGTTGCCGATGCAATAGAGGTAGCCGACCGGGATATGGACCCAGAGGTAGTTGTCCTGCAGGCCCGCCTCGATCAGCAGCACGCGCTTGGACGGATCGGCGCTCAGCCGGTTGGCCAGCAGGCATCCGGCCGTGCCGGCGCCGCAGACGATGTAGTCGTAGCTCGCGTCGGCCATGGCGGTCAGCGCGACGTGGCGACGAGCGCCGGAAACAGCTTGATCAACCCGTCCGACATCACCTCGACCGCCAGCGCGGCGAGGAGCAGACCCATCAGGCGAGTCATGACGTTGATGCCGGTCTTGCCGATGAAGCGCGCGATCCGCCCAGACAGGCTGAATGCGATCCAGATCGAGAGCCCGATGACGACGCCGTATCCGACAAGGATCGCGACCTGCCACCAGTGGCGCGTCTTCTCGGCGTAGATCACCATGGTCGAGATCGTCGCCGGCCCCGTCAGCAGCGGGATGGTGAGCGGGACGATCGCGATCGAGTCACCGGCGTCGACCTTGTCGCTGCCTTCGACGAGGTCGCTCGTGCGGCTCTCGGCCGGCTGCGCATTGAGCATCCGCAGCGACGACAGGAGCAGGAGCATCCCGCCACCGACCTGGAACGAGGCGAGCGAGATGCCGAAGAACTCGATGATGCGCAGGCCCGCGATGGCGCTCACGGCGATCACCGCGAACGCGCTCACGGCGGCGACGCGAATCGTGCGCTGCCGCTGCTCGCGGCTGAAGCCAGCGGTGAAATGGATGAAGAACGGCAGCACGCCGATCGGATTGACGATCGCCAGGAGCGCGATCAGCGGCTTCAGGATATCCATCGGCGAGGCGAAGTGGGACGCGCGTCGAATCAGTCGACGCCGCGCGTGGCGT
>JAYVVB010000031.1:0-2541 GCA_043787455.1 Rhizobacter sp. | reverse complement strand
AGGGCCGACGAGCAGCACGCCGCGCGGGATCCGGCCGCCGAGCTTCTGGAACTTCTGCGGGTCTTTCAGGAAGTCGACCAACTCCTTGACCTCGTCCTTGGCCTCGTCGCAGCCGGCGACGTCGGCGAAGGTGGTGGTGTTGTTGGCATCGTCAAGCATGCGCGCCTTCGACTTGCCGAAGCTGAACGCGCCGCCCTTGCCGCCGCCCTGCATCTGGCGCATGAAGTAGATCCAGACGCCGATGAGCAGCAGGATCGGGCCCCACGAGGCGAGGATCGAGAGCAGAAACGAAGGCTCTTCGCGCGGCTTGACGTCGAACTTGACGCCGTTGTTGATCAGGTCGCCGACCAGCCCGCGATCGAGATACGTGGCGGTCGTGCGCAGTTCCTTGTCGTCGGTGGTCTTGGCGCGGATCTCGGTCGAGCCGCCGACGCCTTCCTGGAGCGTGACGTTGCGGACGCGCTTGCCGCGGACTTCTTCGAGGAAGTCGGAGTAGCCGATCATCCCGGTCTGGGCCCCGGTGCGCTCGAACTGTTTGAATACCGTGAACAGGACCAGCGCGATCACGAGCCAGACCGCGACTTTAGAGAACCATTGATTGTTCACCGCGACTCCAATTCCAGGGAAGGATCGAGGTTGATTGGCAATCCTCGATCCACGGTATCTGTGGTCGATTTTAGTCCACGCAACCCCTGCGAAACGGCCCCGGTCGACCGAGGCATTTGACCGCTACGCCGCAATATCGTCGCCGGATGCAGGCCGCTTGAGGCCGAGTCCCACCAAAAAGGTTTCCGAGGACTTGGCCCGCGAGGCCTTCGGCTTCACCGCCTTGACCATCCGAAAGCACGCCTTGAAGCGCTCGACGAGCTGACTGTAGCCGCTGCCGTGAAAGACCTTGCAGACGAGGACGCCATCGGGCCGGAGGTGCCTGCCGGCGAAATCGATCGCCAGCTCGACCAGATCGGCCATCCGAGCCGCATCCGAGGCTTCGATGCCCGACAGGTTCGGCGCCATGTCCGAAAGGACGACGTCGACCGGTCGCCCCGCCACTCGCGCCTCGAGCTCGGCCAGGACTGCGTCCTCGCGGAAATCACCCGAGATGAAATCGACACCGTCGATCGGCTCGAACTCGAGCATGTCCAGGGCGATGATGGTGCCGTGGACCGGACCGGCGAAGGTGCCGTCGGTGCTGGCGTCGCGGCCGAACTTGCGCCGCACGTATTGGCTCCAGGCGCCGGGGACGGCACCGAGGTCGACGACGAACTGGCCGGGGACGAGCAGGTGGAGCTGCTCATCGATTTCCTTCAGTTTGTATGCCGCACGCGCCCGGTAGCCCTCCCGTTTGGCGAGCTTGACATAGGGATCGGTCAGGTGGTCGTGCAGCCACGCCTTGTTCAGCTTCTTGCTTTTGCCGCGCGCACTCATCGGGCGCCGATAATAGGCGCGTGCCCGCCCTCTTCCTCACCCCCGCCGAACGCAAGCAAAAGCGCGCCGAAGCGCATCACCTCGATCCGGTCGTGGCGATCGGCAGCGACGGCGCGACCGCCGCCGTGCGGCGCGAGATCGAGTCCGCGCTCGACGCACACGGGCTGGTCAAGATCCGCGTCTTCTCCGATGACCGCACCGCTCGCGAGACCTTGCTCGGCGAGCTGAGCGCAACCTTTAGCGCGGCGCCGGTCCAGCACATCGGCAAGCTCCTCGTCCTCTGGCGCCCGCCGGCCGAGAAGGTGAAGATCGAGAAGGAAGGGCGCATGCCGGGCCCGAAGGTCGTGAAGGTGCTGAAGTTCGCCAAGAGCGGCAACCACCGGCCGCAAGTGAAGAAGGTGACCGTCGTCGGCAACATGCGGCTGGCGGCGGGCGGCACGCTGAAGCGCGCCAGGAAGCGCGTGACGAGCCTCAAGAAATCGGCGCAGGGGTCGTAGCGCCACCGCGGCGCGCGGTCAGCCGCCAGGCGAGGACCGCGACCGCCACGAACTTGAGGACGAAGAACGCCGACGCGACGCCGTGCAGGACGGCGAACGACGGGCCGCCTTCGCCGCGTCGAGCCGTTTCGATCATCGGCTGCATCGCGAAGTAGCCGGCGACGATGCCAAAGAGCGCCGCGAGCACGAGCATCAGCTCGACGCTGAAGCGCGACGATCCGGGCCGTCGCATCTCGTCCGCGCCGCGCGTGCCGAGCGCGAGGAGCACCGCCCCGAAGGCGATCCCGACGTAGGCGTCGATCTCGAACAGGCGCGCGGCGACGCGGCCGGCGTCGCTCCGCGGCAGCGCGGCGAAGAGAGCAGGAGCGGCGACGAATCCGATCGTTGCGATCGAGCCGGCCCAGAGTCCGGCGAGCCAGGCCGCGATGCGATCCAGCAGCGTCGCGCTCACCGTAGGGTCACTCGTAGCGCACCGCCATGATCTCGTAGCTCTTGACGCCGCCCGGCGCATGCACCTCGGCGACGTCGCCCTCGACCTTGCCGATCAGCGCCCGCGCGATCGGCGAGCTGATCGAGATCAGGCACTGCTTCAGATCGGCCTCGTCGTCGCCGACGATCT
>JAYVVB010000030.1:0-3650 GCA_043787455.1 Rhizobacter sp. | reverse complement strand
GTCGACATCGACGTGCTCGCTCATCAGCCGCACCGTGCGCGGATTGGCGCAGATCTTGATCACCGGCAGGATCGGGTTGCCGATGACGTTGCCCTGCCCCGTCGGGAAGAAATGCAGCGCGAAGCCGGAGGCGGCGCAGAGCGTCACCATCTCGGCCGCCGCGCTCGACGAGTCCATGAACCACAGCCCCGGATGCGTCGGCATCTCGGCTTTGTCGATCACGCCGTCGACGGTGCAGGTCTTGCCGATCTTCTGGATGTTGCCGAGCGCCTTCTCCTCGATCGTCGTCAGGCCGCCGGCGATGTTGCCCTTGGTCGGCTGCGAGTCGGAGAGGTCGCTCGTCTTGTGACGGTCGATCACGGCCTGGTAGCGGTCGAACATGAACATGAACTTCCTGCGCACCTCGTCGTTGGCGCAGCGCGCGGCGACGATCTGCTCGCCGCCCGTGAGCTCGGTGGTCTCGCCGAAGCAGAGCGTCGTGCCGAGCGCGTGCAGCTTGTCGAATGCGTTGCCGACGGTCGGGTTGGCGCCGCAGCCCGAGGTCGTGTCGCTCTCGCCGCATTTGGTCGAGACCCAGAGCTCGGCAATCGCGCAGGCGTGGCGCTGTTTCTCGCTCGCCCATTGCACGTACTCGCGCGCCGCCTTCGACGCCCGCATGATCGTGTCGTGATCGCCGTGGCCCTCGATGCCGAAGCCAACGACGGGCTTGCCGGTCGCGGCGATGCCGTCGACGACCTTCTTGGTCCAGCTCTCCTCGATGCCGATGACGACGACCGCGGCGACGTTCGGGTTGCAGCCGGTGCCGATCAGGGTGCGGAAGTGCAGTTCGAGGTCGGCGCCGAACTGCAGCCGGCCATACGGATGCGGGATCGCGAGCGCGCCCTTGATGTTGTGCGCGACGGCTTCGGCGGCGGCGTTCGACAGGTCGTCGAGCGGCAGCACGATCACGTGATTGCGGACGCCGACGCGGCCGTTCTCGCGCCGGTAGCCGAGGAACGTGGTGTCTTTCCTGACGACGCTCATCGTGCCCTACCAGCGCTTGGTCTTGATGTTGTGGACGTGGGCGTGCTCGCCCTGGCGGATCGGCGCCGTGACGCGGCCCATGTCGATGCCGTACTTGACGACGGTGTCGCCGGGCGTCATGTCCTTGAGCGCGACCTTGTGGCCGATCGGGATGTCCTGACGCGCCTCGATCGCGATCGTCCGGTCGTCGTCCATGATCCAGCCGGTCATCGCCATGCCCTCGGTCACGCCCTCGACGACGACGACGGCCACGGTGTCCCGGGCATCGTGCAGCACGCAATGGATCATTCGCCGGCTCCTGAATTCCTCACGGTCCGGCGATGCTAACGGTCGGCGCGGGTCGGCGCGCGTTTCGAGTCGCCCTGATCGCCAAACCCCCTTTCGCGCCTGCTACGCTCGACGCCGATGGAAAAAATCAATCCCGTGACCGCGCGCACCTTCCCGACCGCGCAGGAAGACGCCGAGAAGGAGCTCGTCAGCCCGCACGCCCGCTACGAGGGGCCGGAGAGCGCCTACCGGCTCGCCTTCACCGACACCGAATTCCTGCTGCGCGAGGAGCTGCGTCCGATCCGTTTGCAGCTCGAGCTGCTCAAGCCGGAGATGGTCCAGGACGAGCAAGGCGTCGAGACGACGATCGTGATCTTCGGCAGCGCCCGCATCGTCGCGCCCGAGGTCGCTGAGCGCGAGCTCGAGGCGGCGAGGAAGGACGGCGGCGCCGCGGCGGTCAAGATCGCATCGATGCGGGTCGCGATGTCGCGCTACTACGACGAGGCGCGCCGCTTCGCCGCGATCGTCACGACGCGCTCGGCCTCGCTCGACAAGCCGATCTACGTCGTCACCGGCGGCGGCCCCGGGATCATGGAAGCGGGCAACCGCGGCGCGTTCGAGGTCGGCGGCAAGAGCATCGGCCTCAACATCGTTCTCTCGCACGAGCAGGTGCCCAACCCCTACATCACGCCCGAGCTCTGCTTCCAGTTCCACTACTTTGCCCTGCGCAAGATGCACTTCCTGATGCGCGCCGTCGCGCTGGTGTGCTTTCCCGGCGGCTTCGGCACGCTCGACGAGCTGTTCGAGGTGCTGACGCTGGTGCAGACCGGCAAGTCGAGGATGCGGCCCGTACTCCTCTTTGGCCGAGATTTCTGGAGCCGCCTCATCGACTTCGATCTCCTCATCGAGACCGGCCTGATCTCGGCCGGCGACGTGAATCTCTTTCACTTCGTCGAGACCGCAGAAGAAGCCTGGGCGTGGCTCGCGAAGGAATATGGCTACGACCTTCCCGACACGACCACCGGCGCGCTCGCGCTCGACATCTGACACCGTGACCCGATGAACCGACTCGTCAGCCTCATTGGCGCGCCGACCGACATCGGCGCCGGCAGCCGCGGCTCGAGCATGGGCCCGGAGGCGCTACGCGTCGCCGACATCGGCCCGGTGCTCGTAGGCCACGGCCTCGACGTCATCGATCGCGGCAACCTCGGCGGCCCCGCCAATCCCTGGCAGCCGCCGGCCGACGGCTACCGCCATCTCGACGCCGTCGTCGCCTGGAACCGCACCGTCCACGAAGCGGTGCATGCCGAGCTCGCCGGTGGCCGCATGCCGATCCTGCTCGGCGGCGATCACTCGCTCGGAATCGGCTCGATCAGCGCCGTCGCGCGCCATTGCCGCGAGGCCGGCAAGAAGCTGCGCGTCCTCTGGCTCGACGCCCATGCCGACTTCAACACCAACGTCCTCACGCCGAGCGGCAACATCCACGGCATGCCGGTCGCGTGCCTGTGCGGCATCGGGCCGCGCGCACTGATCGAGATTGGCGGCACCGTGCCTGCGATCAATCCGAAATGGGTGCGCCAGATCGGCATCCGCAGCGTGGACGAAGGCGAGAAGAAGCTCGTGCACGACGTCGATCTCGACGTCTTCGACATGCGTTACATCGACGAGATGGGCATGCGCGAAGCGATGCAGCTCGCACTCGGCACGATGGACGCCAACACCCACCTGCATGTCAGCTTCGACGTCGATTTCCTCGATCCGGACATTGCGCCCGGCGTAGGCACCACCGTCAGGGGCGGCCCGACGTATCGCGAAGCGCAGCTGTGCATGGAGATGATCGCGGATACCGGACAACTCGGTTCGCTGGATCTGATGGAGCTCAATCCGGCGTTCGACGTGCGCAACCGCACGGCCGAGGTGGCAGTCGACCTGATCGAGTCGATGTTCGGAAAAAGCACGCTGATGCGCAAATAGCGCGGGCGGCAGTCCCCCGTTCGAACCTACAGCATCGGCATATCGAGGCCCTTCGCGCGGGCCTCGGCAACCGCCGACGCATAGCCCGCATCCGCGTGCCGCATCACGCCGGTGCCGGGATCGTTCCACAGCACGCGCGCAATACGCTTGGCCGCCGCATCCGTGCCATCGCAGACGATCACCACGCCGGAATGCTGCGAATAGCCCATGCCCACACCGCCGCCGTGGTGCAGTGACACCCACGTCGCACCGCCGGCGGTGTTGAGCAATGCATTGAGCAGCGGCCAGTCCGACACCGCATCCGAGCCATCCAGCATCGATTCCGTTTCGCGATTGGGACTGGCCACACTGCCGGTGTCGAGGTGATCGCGTCCGATCACGACGGG
>JAYVVB010000029.1:0-9037 GCA_043787455.1 Rhizobacter sp. | reverse complement strand
CAGGAGGTCGCGCCCGCGTTGCAAATTGCACGTTTGGCCGGCCGCGGCGGGCCGACGTGTCGTTCAGGCGCCGGCGATCAGCGCGCTGCGAGGCGGTGGCCCGTGATCTCGACCCGGGGCAGCGTGATCGTGGGCATCGCGTCGGCGGCGACGGTCGTTCGTTGCGGCCGGGTGTCGCTGGCGACGGCCAGGCCGGTCGTGACGAGGAAGGCGAAGACGGCGGCCGAAGCGGTGAGGCGGCTGATCATGGTGGGCTCCTGGAAGTGCGTGTCGGGATGCGATGGACCGCACTCTAGGGAGCCGAAACGCGCGCCGACAGCGCCTTGCGACGAACGCGCGGGAGCGTGGGACGAGGCGCTGCCGGGCGCGACGAACGCCACGATTCGCCGGCGACGCGAGCGCTCAGATCGGCGCCGTGCGCACCCTCAGCCACGCCAGCGCGGCGCCTTCCAGCCCCGGCGCGAGGCGCTCGGCGACCACCCTGTGGTAGCTGTTCAGCCACGCGACCTCGTCGGCGCGCAGCAGGCCCGGGTCGATGCAGCGCGTGTCGATCGGGCAGAGCGTGAGGGTCTCGAATTCGAGGAACTCGCCGAACTCGTCGCTGACGCCTGTCGCCGGCACGTTCAGCACCAGGTTCTCGACGCGCACGCCCCAGCGGCCGGGCCGGTACAAGCCCGGCTCGACGCTGGTGATCATCCCGGGCTGCATCGCCATCGTCGCGTCGGGCACGACGCGCGAGATCGACTGCGGCCCTTCGTGCACGTTCAGGAAGTAGCCGACGCCGTGCCCGGTGCCGTGGCCGTAGTCGAGGCCGTGCGCCCAGAGCGGAGCGCGGGCGATCGCGTCGAGCATCGGCGAGAGCGTGCCGCGCGGAAAGCGCGTCCGGCTGAGCGCGATCGTGCCGCGCAGCACGAGCGTCACGTCGCGCCGCTGCGCGTCGCCGAGCCGGCCGATGGGCCACATGCGCGTGATGTCGGTGGTGCCGCCGCGATACTGCGCGCCCGAGTCGATGAGGAGCAGGCCATCGCCTTCGATGACGGCGTGCGACTCGAGCGTGGCTCGATAGTGCGGCATCGCGCCGTTGGCGTTGAACGCGGCGATGGTCGCGAACGACGGCCCGACGTAGCCCGGCCGGCGCGAGCGCGCCTCGGCGAGCCCGGCGTCGATCGTGAGCTCGGTGATCGGGTCCTTGCGCTTCGGATCGGCAAGCGCGGCTTCGAACCAGGCATAGAACTCGCACATCGCGATGCCGTCCTCGATCATCGTGCGGCGCACATGGACCGCCTCGGCGTCGGTCTTGCGGCTCTTCGCCAGCGTGCTCGGATTGATCGCCTCGACGCGCCTGGCGCGAGCGGTCTCGGTCAGGCCGAGGGTCGTGCGCTTCGGGTCGATGAGCAACGTCGCCTCGGCCGGCAGGGCGGCGATCGCTGCGGCGACACTGTCGTAGGGAGCGAGGCGGATGGCGTCGCTCGCGAGGGTGCGCGCCAGCACGGCGTCGACCTTGCCAGCGTCGACGAAAAGCGTCGTTGCGTCGGGGCCGACGAGGACGTGGGCGAGGAAGACCGGGTTGAAGCCGACGTCGCTGCCGCGCAGGTTCAGCAGCCAGGCGATGTCGTCGACCGTCGAGATCAGGTGGTGGGTCGCGCCGGCGTCGGCCATCGCGGCGCGCACCTGCGCGAGCTTGGTCGCGCGCGCATGCGGAGCCTCAGCGCCGGCATGCTCGTAGACGGCGCCCGAGGGCATCGCCGGTCGTTCGGGCCAGGCGGCGGCGACGATGTCGAGATCGCTGCGCAGCGCGATGCCGCAGCGCGCCAGCGTCTCGCGCATCTGGCGCGCCGCCGCCAGGCCGAGGACGCTGCCGTCGACGGCGACGGTCGCGCTGCGCGCCACGTTCGCGCGCAGCCAGTCGAGGTGCTGCGACGTCGCGGGCGTCGGGATGCGGACGAGCTCGATGCCGCTGCCCGCGAGCTGGGCCTCGGCCTGGACCCAGTAGCGGCTGTCGGCGAAGAGCGCGGCGCGCTCGGTCGTCACCACGAGCGTCGCGGCCGAGCCCGTGAAGCCCGACGCCCACTGCCGCGCCTGCCATCGTTCCGGCAGGTATTCGGAGAGATGCGGGTCGCTCGACGGGATGACGACGGCGGCGCAGCCTTGCGCGCGAAGCACGTCCTGGATGCTCTCGATGCGAAGCCGTGCGGGCGAAGTGCGGGTGTCCATGTCGCGTCCTTTCTTTCTGTCAGTCTAGAGCGGCGGCGGCGGCGGCGGCGGCGGCGGCGGCGGCGCGTGCGCTGAGCTCGGCTCGGCGACGACGCGGGCGCCACGCTCGTACGTGAAATACGCCCAGGCCCATTCGACCATGACGATCAGTCGGTTGCGAAAGCCGATCAGGAAGTAGACGTGGGCGAAGAGCCAGAACAGCCACGCCGGCAGGCCGCTGAAACGGAGCGGGCCGAAACCGGGCAGGGCGAGATCGACCACCGCGGCCTTGCGGCCGATGGTCGCGAGGTTGCCGTAGTCGACGTAGCGGAAGGCCTCGGTCGGCCGGCCCGCGATGCGGCGCAGGACGTTGGACGCAGCCCTGCGACCCATCTGCTTGGCCGCCGGGCTCACGCCGGGGACCGGTTTCGCGCCGCTCTTCGTCGGGCTCGTGGCCGCCGCGAGATCGCCGACGACGGAGATCTCCGGATGACCGGCCAGGCTCAGGTCGGGCTCGACGACGACGCGGCCGGCGCGATCGAGCGTCGCGCCCGCGCCGCGCGCGAGCTCGGCGCCGAGCGGCGAGCCAGCGACGCCGGCGGCCCAGACGATGGTTCTCGCCTCGATCCGGCGCGACGTCGGCATGCCGTCAACGAGCATCTCGCAGGTCACGCCCTGGCTGTCGATCGCCGTCACCTTCGAGTCCGTCTGGACGACGACGCGCAGGTGCTCGAGCTGCTTGCGCGCTTGCGCCGACTGCGCGGGCACGAACGCGCCGAGGATCCGATCGGAGCCTTCGATCAGGAGCACGCGCGAGCGCGTCGGATCGATGCGCCGGAATTCGCGCAGCAAGGTGTGATGGGCGATCTCGCTCATCGTCCCGGCCATCTCGACCCCGGTCGGGCCGCCGCCGATCACGGCGAAGGTGAGCCAGGCGTCGCGCTCGGCGTCGATCGTGGCGCGCTCGGCGTTCTCGAACGCGCCGATGACGCGGGCGCGGATCGCGAGTGCATCGGCGAGCGTCTTCAGGCCCGGCGCGAAACGCTCCCATTCGTCGTGGCCGAAGTAGCTGTGGGTCGATCCGGCGGCGACGATCACGTGATCCCAGGCGATGTGCTCGCCGCTGTCGAGCGTCGCGGTCTTCGCCGCGACGTCGATCGCGCGGACCTCGCCCCGCAGGATCGTCAGGCGCCCGCGCTTCATCTCCGGCCGCAGCACGTGGCGGATCGGCGCGCTCACTGCCGGCGCGCTCAGGCCGGCGGTCGCGACCTGGTAAAGCAGCGGCTGGAAGAGATGGTGGTTGGTGCGATCGACGAGCACGATCTCGACCTCGGCCTTGGCGAGCACGCGCACTGCGGACAGGCCGCCGAAGCCGCATCCGATGACCAGGACGCGCGGCAGCGCGTTCACGTGGCGGACGCTCCTGCCGGCATCGGCCCGACCAGTCGCTCCGCGACCATGTGGATATGGGTGCGCAGGGAATACAGCTCGTCGGCATAGCTGAGCGGAACGTGCACGAGCTCGACCCGGCGCTCGATCTCCTCGAGCTCGCGCAGCAGCTCGTCGTTCGGGCGCCGGCCGATCGCGTCCTCGACCGCGCGCAGCTGCCGGTACCAGCGGAAGATGCGCGAGCGGACGCGAAAGGTGTAGAGCGGCGGCAGCATGCGCGAGAGTGGCAGCAGCGCCGCGATGATCGTCAGGAGGACGGGCCACATCCGGTCGACGAGATTCGCGAGCCCGAACGGCAGGTAGCGTTGCAGCGTCGGCGGGCCGCTCGTGTAGTAGCGCTGCGCTTCCTTGGCGAGCGGCCACTCGGTGTTGTGCATGTTCGGGAAGTCGCCCTTCTTCTGGAACCAGCCGCTTTCGCCGTGCACCTTCGCGGCAGCGAGAACGAACAGCTGCATCAGCGCTGGGTGAGTTGTTTTCCTTGCCACCAGCGTCGCCGTTGGCGCGATGAGGTGCACGTCGGCGGGTGGGATGTCCTTGGCGAGGTCGACGATGCCGCGCGGCAACGTCACTGCGCTAAGAAACGGGAGACTGCGCGCGTACGCCTCCGCTTGGGCGAAGTCGAAAAGGCGGACGCCGGGCGTCTTCAGCAGCATCCGGACCATCAGCGATTCGGGCGCCGAAGCGAAGACCAGCGCGTCGACGTTGCCGTTGAGCAGGGCCACAACGGCCGGCGTCTGCGACTCGCGAACCAGGGTGAGCGTCGCCGGGTCGATCTCGTTGGCATCGAGCAGCCGCTTCATCAGGTTCGGTACGCCGCTGCCGGGCGCGCCGATGTTGACGCGCCAGCCGGCGAGTTGGGAGAGGTTGGCCAGCTCGGGCGCGTGCAGCAGCCGTTCGGCAGAGTCTGTGCGATAGAAAAGCCAGACCGGCTCGTAGAACAGGCTGCCGAGCGAGACCAAGCCGTCGTCGGGCAGGTCGCCTTCGTCGGTCGTCGCCGGCAAGCTCTCGTCGGCACCGCCTTGCACGAACGCGATGTCGACATCGCCGCCCGGCTTCTTCAGGAGCGCGATGTTCTCGGCCGCGCCGGCGGTCTTCTTCAGGCGCACGTCGATGCCGTTCTCCTTCAGGACTTGCGCATAGCGCTTGCCGAACTCGGCGTAGGCGCCCTGGTCCTGGCCGGTCGCGAGCACGACGTGACGCGGCGGCGTCGGATCGAGCAGCCAGTAGGCGACGCCGAGCAGGACGACGGCGAGCAGCACGAACGGCGCCGCCGTGATGAAAATGTCGCGCAGCGAAAGCAGGGTCACGCGCAGGCCGTGGTGCATGCCGCCATTGTCCCTTGCACCGCGATTGCGGGACAACCGCGCGCTATGCTCGTCCAGCCATGCGACTCCTGCTCGTCGAAGACGACCGAATGATCGGCGAGACCTTGCAGCGCACCCTGCGCCTCGAGGGCTACGCCGTCGACTGGGTGCGCGACGCGTCGGCGGCCGACGGCACGCTGGCGAGCGAGCGCTTCGACCTGGTGCTGCTCGACCTCGGCCTGCCGCGCGGCGGTGCGCCCGCCGGTCCGGCCGACGGTCTGGCCTTGTTGCAGACGCTGCGTGCGCGCCACGACGCGACGCCGGTGATCGTCCTCACCGCACGCGATGCTCGCGGCGACCGTGTCGCCGGCCTCGATGCCGGCGCCGACGACTACCTGGTCAAGCCGTTCGAGTTCGATGAGCTCAACGCGCGCATCCGCGCGGTGCTGCGTCGCCATGCCGGCCGCGGCGAGCCGCAGCTGTCGCACGGCGGCGTGACGCTCGACCCGGCGCAGCGCCGCGTCGCCCGCGACGGCGTGCCGGTCTCCTTGTCCGCACGTGAGTTCGCGGTCCTGGAGGCGCTCATGGCGCGCCCCGGCGCCGTGCTGTCGCGGGCCCAGCTCGAAGATCGCCTTTACGGCTGGGGTGAGGAAATCGAGAGCAACGCGGTCTCGGTCTACATCCACCAGCTGCGCAAGAAGCTCGGCGCCGACTTCATCCGCAACGTCCGCGGCGTCGGCTATTTCATCGACGCAGCGAAGCCCGGGTCATGAGCTCGATCCGCGTCCGCCTGCTGGTCTCGCTGCTGGTGCTGCTCGGCCTCACGGCCGTCGCGATCGCCGCGATCACCTATCGCAACGTCCTCGGCGAGACCGAGGCACTCTTCGACTACCAGCTGCAGCAGATGGCGCTCTCGCTGCGCGATCAGGGCGAGATCGACTCGGCCGGAGCAAACACACTCGCCGACCAGCAGCTCGATGTCGTGATCCAGATCTGGACCGTCGACGGTCGCAGCATCTACGCCTCGCGCCCACACTCCGCGCTGCCCGAGCGCGCTCTGCTCGGCTTCGCGACGCTCGCCGTCGACGACCGCGCCTGGCGCACCTACAGCGTCGCGACGCGCGAGCGCGTGATCCAGGTGGCGCAGCCGGTCGAGATCCGCCAGCGGCTCGCGGCCCACGCCGCGTGGCGCAGCGTACTGCCGCTGCTGCTCATGACGCCGCTCGCCGCGCTCGCGATCTGGTGGTTCGCGGCGAAGAATCTCGCGCCGCTCGAGCGCCTCGCCGGCGAGGTGCGCGCGCGCGACGCGGGCTCGCTCGACCCCGTGCCCACCAGCGATCTGCCCGACGAGGTCGCGCCGCTCGCGAAGGCGCTGAACGCGCTCCTCGATCGGCTGAAGGGCTCGCTCGACACCCAGCGCGCGTTCGTCGCCGACGCCGCGCACGAACTGCGCTCGCCCCTCACGGCGCTGAAGCTGCAGCTGCGCCTGTTGCGCCACGCCGGCGACGACGCGGCCGCGCGCGCCGCAGCGGTCGAGGGGATCGCCGCCGGCATCGATCGCGCGGCGCGCCTGATCGAGCAGCTGCTGACGCTGGCGCGCAGCGAGCCGGGCGCGGCTCCGCTCGCGCTCGAGCCGGTGGACCTCGCCGAGCTGGCGCGCGAGACGATGGCGGCGATGCATCCGTTCGCGTTCGACCGCGGCAGCGAGCTGATTCTCGACGCCGACCGGCCGGTGATCGTCGAGGGCGAGCGGGCCAGCCTCTCGGCGCTCGTCCGCAACCTCGTCGACAACGCCTTGCGCTATTCGCCGTCGAAGACGCGCGTCGACGTGAGCGTATGGGAAGACTCGGGCTCGGCCTGGCTGCGCGTCGACGACGGCGGGCCGGGCATCCCCGAGGTCGAGCGGGCCCGCGTCTTCGACCGCTTCTATCGGCGCGAGTCGGGTCGCGAGGACGGCACGGGCCTCGGCCTGGCCATCGTTCGCACCGTCGCCGAGCGTTACGGCGCCGAGCTGTCGCTGGGCACGTCGCCGGCGGGCGGGCTTCGCGTTGTCGTCCGCTTCCCTCGACACGCAGGCGAGGGCGCGTCGTCCTAATCCTCGCCTAACCGATCGCTAATGGAGTCCTAACGAGTCGTCCCTATCTTTCGCATCAACCGCGGGCTGTCCGCGCCTGATTCGAAGGATGTCGACCATGAAGCTGAACCCCTTGAGCGCTGCGCTGCTCGCCGCTGGTGTGATGGTGCTCGGAACCGCGGGTGCGATCGAGCTTCCGCACTGGCTGAAAGGCGACGAGCGCCCGGCCGTCGTCGCTCAGGCTACGCCGCAGGCCGATCGCGGGCAGCAGGGCGAGCGCGTCGTTCCGGCCCTGCCGATGAACACGCCGCCCGGTCAGCTGCCGAACTACCGCGCCATCGTCAAGCAATCGGCGCCCGCCGTCGTCGGCGTCACTGTCGAAGGCAGCCACAAGGCCTCGCTCGAAGAACAGGGCCTGCCGCCCGGCATGGAGGACGATCCGTTCTTCAAGTTCTTCCGTGGCGCTCCCGGCCTTGGCCAGCGCGGCCGCCAGAGCCCGTCGACTCCATTCAAGGGCCTCGGCTCGGGCTTCATCATCAGCTCCGACGGCCTGATCCTTACCAACGCCCACGTCGTGCGCGAAGCCAAGGACGTCACCGTCAAGCTGAGCGACCGGCGCGAGTACACCGCGAAGGTGCTCGGCCTCGATACCGCGACCGATATCGCGGTGCTGCGCATCGATGCCAGGGACCTGCCGGTCGTTCGACTCGGCGATCCGAAGAACCTCGAGGTCGGCGATCCAGTGCTCGCGATCGGCGCGCCGTACGGCCTCGAGCAGACCGCGACCGCGGGCATCGTCAGCGCCAAGGGCCGCTCGCTGCCCGGCGACGCCGTCGTTCCGTTCATTCAGACCGACGCGGCGGTGAACCCCGGCAACTCCGGCGGCCCGCTCTTCGACGGCACCGGTTCCGTGGTCGGCATCAACTCGCAGATCTATTCGAGGAGCGGAGGCTTCCAGGGCGTGTCGTTCGCAATTCCGATCGACGTCGCGTTGAAGGTCAAGGACCAGATCGTTGCTACCGGCAAGGCGCAGCACGGCCGTCTCGGCGTGACCGTGCAGGACCTGAACCAGCAGCTCGCCGATTCGTTCGGTCTGAAGCGCGTCGATGGCGCCCTGGTCTCGAACGTCGCGCCCGACAGCGCGGCCGCGGCAGCAGGATTGAAGTCGGGCGATGTGATCACCGAGGTCAACGGCGAGTCGGTCGTTCGCTCCGGATCGCTGTCGAGCCTGATCGGCATGTCGGCGCCCGGCGAGCGCGTCAAGCTGAAGGTCTGGCGCGATCGCTCGGAGCGCACGATCGAAGCCAAGCTCGGCGGTGCCGGCGCGCAAGTCCGGGAAGTCGCCGACGCGAGCGCGGCGTCCGAGAAGGGCCAGCTCGGCCTGTCGCTGAGGCCGCTGACGCGCGACGAGAGGCGTGAGGCGAAGATCGATTCCGGCCTCGTCGTCGAAGATGTCGGCGGCCCGGCCGAGCGCGCCGGCATCGTCGCCGGCGACGTGCTGCTCGCGATCAACGGCAAGCCGGTGCAGACCGTCGAGCAGGTGAGGAGCGTGATGGCCAGCAAGCCGAAGAGCGTCGCTCTGCTCGTCCAGCGTGACGGCGAGAAGATCTTCGTGCCGGTCAGAGTCGGCTGATCGTCGGTTCGGCGCAACTGCAAGCGCCCGGTCGCCGCGAGGTGGCCGGGCGCTTCGCTTTTTGCACGTCTCGCGCGCTCGACCGTGGTGCCGCGGCCCTACGTGTGAACTAGTTTCCGCTTGAATGCGGTGATTTCTTCGTGCTCGCGCAAACAGCGAATTGAGCTTCGAGGCTGTCGCGCCGCGCGCGGTCGATGCCAGGAGTCGTGTCGCGAAGTCATTTCCGAAGTTCGCGAACCTCGTCGCGCGAACACTCGCCGCAACACTTTGTTTCACTGCGGGCATCGCCTCGGCAGGCGAGATCCGCGTCCTGCTCGGTGTCGATCCGGCCGACGCCACCGGCGACGTGCTGCTGAGCGCGTCGCTCGCGCCGGCGCAATCGCT
>JAYVVB010000028.1:0-7182 GCA_043787455.1 Rhizobacter sp. | reverse complement strand
TGATTTTTGCCCCCCCGCTCGACACAACAACCCACAGGAGACATCGCATGTCATTCGCTTTTCGACGTGTTCTTCGAGCCGGCGCCATCGTGCTCGGCTTCGCCGCCAGCAGCGCCTTTGCGCAGACGGCCATTTGCTACAACTGCCCGACCGAGTGGGCCGACTGGGGCACGCAGCTGCGCGCCATCAAGGCCAAGACCGGCGTGACCGTGCCGCCCGACAACAAGAACTCGGGCCAGTCGCTGGCGCAACTGGTGGCCGAGAAGGCAAGCCCGGTGGCCGACATGACCTACCTCGGCGTCACATTCGCCATCCAGGCGCAGAAGGACGGCGTGGTCCAGCCCTACAAGCCGGCCGCGTGGAACGACATCCCCGACGGCCTGAAGGATCCGCAGGGCAACTGGTTCACGATCCACTCGGGCACGCTCGGCTTCATGGTCAACGTCGATGCGCTCAAGGGCAAGCCGATTCCCAAGTCGTGGGCCGATCTGCTCAAGCCCGAATACAAGGGCCTCGTCGGCTACCTCGACCCGGCCTCGGCCTTCGTGGGCTACGTCGGCGCGATCGCGGTGAACCAGGCGCGTGGCGGCACGCTGGCCGACTTCGGTCCTGGTATCGAGTACTTCAAGCAGCTGATGAAGAACGAGCCGATCGTGCCGAAGCAGACCTCGTATGCACGCGTGCTCTCCGGCGAGATCGCGATCCTGCTTGACTACGACTTCAACGCCTATCGCGCCAGATACAAGGACGGCGCCAACGTCGCGTTCGTGATCCCGGCCGAGGGCACGCTCGTCGTTCCCTACGTGATGAGCCTGGTCGCCAAGGCGCCGCATGCAGCCGACGCCAGGAAGGCGCTCGACTTCGTGCTGTCCGACGAAGGCCAGGCCATCTGGGCCAACGCCTACCTCCGGCCGGTGCGTGCCATCGCGATGCCGAAGGACGTGGAGGCCAAGTTCCTGCCTGCGGCCGATTACGCCCGCGCCAGGTCGGTCGACTACGCGCGGATGGCCGAGGGGCAGAAAGCCTTCTCCGATCGCTACCTGAAGGAAGTGCGCTGAGCGCAGTAGGCTTCGGAACGCCGCGCTAACTGCTCGCCGCCTGCGCGGCACCGGCGTTCGCGTTCTTCGCGGCGTTCTGGCTGCTGCCGGTGGCGCGGCTCGTCTCGCTGCCGGCCGAACGCGGCTGGAAGACTTACTTCGTGGTGCTCACCGATGGGCGCTACCTGCAGAGCATGGTGAATACGCTGCTGCTATCGCTCGCAGTGACGGTGGTGACGCTGGTGCTCGGCGGCGCGGTCGGCATCTATCTGGCGCGACGCCGATTCAAGGGCCGCGGCGTGCTGCTCTCGCTGCTCACGCTGCCGCTCTCGTTTCCCGGCGTCATCGTCGGCTTCTTCGTCATCCTGCTCGGCGGCAGGCAGGGGCTGGTGCCGAACCTCGGCGCGAGCATCGGCTTGAGCGGGCTCGCGTTCGCCTACGGCCTGCTCGGGCTGTTTCTCGCGTACCTGTACTTCTCGCTGCCGCGCGCCATCGCCACTTACACGGCGGCCGCGGAGGCGATGAACATACAGCTCGAAGAGGCCGCACGTACGCTCGGCGCCTCGCGATTGCGGATCACGCGAGACGTCTGGCTGCCGCAGCTCGCGCCCACCAGCGTGGCCTGCGGCGCGATCCTCTTCGCCACAGCAATGGGCGCCTTCGGCACGGCGTTCACGCTGGCCAGCAAGTACGAGGTCGTGCCGATCACGATCTACAACGAGTTCACCAATTACGCCAACTTCGCACTGGCCGCATCGCTCTCGATCGCACTCGGGCTGGTGACGTGGGCGGTGCTTTTCGCGGCGCGGGTGTTCGTCAGCGAAACACGCACGACGTGAAGCCGATCAACAGACTATGACCGCGCGCTCGACCACATCCGCCCCCGCGCCGCTGCTCTTCGCGGTAACGCTCGCCGTCAGTCTCTTCATGCTGGCGCCGATGCTGCTCTCGGTGATGGCCGGACTCGTCAACAACTACAGCACTGGCATGAAGAGCGGGCTGACCACGCGCTGGCTCGTGCAGGTGTGGGAGGTCTACGGCGAAACCGTCGGCGCCTCGCTTGTTATCGCGCTCTGCTGCGTTGCGGCTACGCTCGTGCTCGGCGTGCCTTGCGCCTACATGCTCGCGCGCAGTCGCTCGCGTGCGGCGCGGGCGTTCGAGGAGGTGCTGACGCTGCCAGTCGCGATCCCCGGCCTCGCGACCGCGCTAGCGCTGATCCTCGTCTACGGACAGATGGCGTCGTTCCGGCAGAGTTACGGCTTCATCCTCGTCGGCCACATCGTGTTCACGTTGCCCTTCATGATCCGCACCGTGTCGGCCGCGTTCCAGCGAAACGAGTTGCTGGCGTTCGAGGAAGCGGCGCGTACGCTGGGAGCGAGCTTTCGGCAGCGCTTCCTCGGCGTGCTGGTGCCGGCAGTGTTCCCGGCCATCGTCGCCGGCTGCCTGATGGTCTTCACGCTCTCCATCGGCGAGTTCAACCTGACATGGATGCTGCACACGCCGCTCACGCGCACCTTGCCGGTCGGTCTGGCCGACAGCTACGCCTCGATGCGCATCGAGGTTGGCTCGGCCTACACCCTAATCTTTCTCGCCTCGATCCTGCCCGTGCTCTGGGCCTTGCAGGCGCTGGCTGGCACGCTTCAACGACGATACGGAACCTGATGGAAATTGAACGCACGCGAATCGAGATCGTCGATTGCGCCAAGACCTATCCCGACGGCACGCGCGGCCTCGAGCCGACGACGTTGACCGTCGAGCCCGGCGAGGTGATCGCGCTACTCGGGCCTTCGGGCTGCGGCAAGACGACGCTGCTCCGCCTGCTCGCTGGCCTCGAAGGCGCCGACGCCGGCAGCAGGATCCTGTTCGGCGGGCAGGACGTGACCTCGCGACCGGTCGAGAAGCGCGGCGTCGGCATGGTGTTCCAGAGCTATGCGCTGTTCCCGCAGATGACGGTGGCCGCGAACATCGGCTACGGGCTGCTGGTGCGTGGCGTGGCCGCTGCGGAGCGCAAGCGCGCGGTCGGCGAGCTGGTTGATCTGGTACGGCTCAACGGCCTCGAGAACAAGCGGCCGGCCGAGCTCTCGGGCGGGCAGCGGCAGCGCGTTGCCCTCGCCCGCGCGGTCGCGGTGCGGCCGCGCGTGCTGCTGCTCGACGAGCCGCTCGCCGCGCTCGATGCCAAGCTGAAGGAGTCGCTGCGCGATGAGCTCGCGGAGCTGCTGCGCCGGCTGGGCATCACCGCCGTGCACGTCACGCACGACCAGCACGAGGCGTTCGCCATCGCCGATCGACTGGCAGTGATGCACGCCGGCTTTATCGTCCAGGTCGGCGATGCGGAGACGCTGTACCGCTTGCCGACGCACGCCTTCGTCGCCGAGTTCCTCGGCCGCGTGAACCGGCTCGAGCGGGACGCCGACGCGGTGGCGCGTGGCGTCGTGAAGATCGGTGGCGTCGAGTGGGCGTGCGTGTCGCGGTCGTCCGAGGCGAGCGTGCTGGTGCGACCCGAGGATCTGCAACTCGGCCCGCTTCGCCACGATTGGGCAGCAGCCACAGTGCGTCACCGCACCTTCCTCGGCGAGCGGCTGCACCTGCGCATCGAAGCCGCCGGCCAGCCGCCGATGGTGGCCGACGTACCGCGCGACGCGCCGTTCCAGGTGGGCGACGACATCGGCCTGTGGATCGCACCCGATCGACTGATGGCGTCGATGGAGACCGCCACATGAGCCCTGTCGACAACGCCACAGCGCCAGTCGATGCGTCCCTCTCGTCCATGAATCCAGCGCCGACGATCCTCGTGCAGGTCACCGATCTGCACATCCGCGAACCGGGCCGCCTCGCGTATCGCCGAGTCGACACGTCGGCCTACTTCCGCGCGATGGTCGACGCGGTCCTCGCGCTGCGGCAGCGGCCGCATGCAGTCGTCATCAGCGGCGATCTCACCGACTTCGGTCGCGCCGACGAATACGCCTCGCTGCAAGCGCAACTCGCGTCGCTCGAAGCCGCGGGCCTGCCGATCTACCTGATGCCCGGCAATCACGACGACCGCGCTGAGCTGCGCCGCACCTTCTCGACGCATGCCTATCTCGGCGACGGCCCCTTCGTGCAGTTCGCCGTCGACGTTGGCCCGCTGCGGCTGCTCGCGCTCGACACCTGCATGCCGATGCAGAGCGCCGGCACACTCGACGCCGACCGTCTCGCGTGGCTCGAGCACCAGCTCGACGCGAGCACCGACAGGCCGGTCGTGATCGCCATGCACCACCCGCCGTTCGAGACGCTGATCGGCCACATGGACAAGATCGGGCTGCTTGCCGGCGGTCCTGAGCTCGAGGCGATCGTCTACAGGCACTCCAACGTCGAGCGCGTGATCTGCGGCCACCTGCATCGCGCGATCGACGTGCGCTTCGGCGGCACCATCGCATCCACCTGCCCGGGGCCGGCACACCAGGTCTGCCTCGATCTCGACCCGAACGCCGAGTCCGCATGGACGCTCGAGCCGCCGTCGTTCCGCGTGCATGCGTGGAACCCGAAGGAAGGCCGTCTGGTCACGCACCTCGCGGCGAGCGGCGCGTTAGAAGGGCCCTTTCCGTTCTTAGAGAGCGGGGCGTTGATCGACTGAAAAACAGCGCATCGGCGATTCAGCGCCTAGTCCACTGAATCATTGAAAATCAGATGCAATGCCTGCATATTTCGAGGCATGCAGAGAACAGAGAACGATGTTGACGGGCGAACAGCGCGCTGAATTGGACGCTGTGATGCGCAAGCGTCCTTGCAATGCCGCGATATCTCGTCGCGCGCGTTGCGTGTGCTGTGGGCCAGTGTAGAGCGCCGCGTCGACATTCGAGACAAGCTGGCGTGCAACGATGCATTCGTCACCAAGTGGACGACTGCGTTCGACCTGGCAGGCTTGGCCGGACTGGTGTCGTCGCACCCTGGGCGCACGCCCAAGGTGCCGGTGGCCAAGCTGGGGTGATCTCGGTTCGCGTGTAAATCGTAGCGGTTTGACTCTCGGGTAAACCCACACGACGGTACCTGTCAGGCATTCCGCAGTGCGAACGCCGCGCCGAGCTGATTCGCGCGCTTCGTTTCACCGGTGCGCGGGGATATCGAAGTCGTCGAGAGCCGACTCTGAACATGCGGCCTTGAGCGAGCGTTTCTGATTCCCGTGCAAACCGGGGTCCACTTGATTTCGGTGCAAAAAGTGACGGTTCGAATCGCCAGCAACGACGCGGGCTCGCTTCGGTGAGTTATTGATTTCATGAGCATTGCTGTTCGCTTTTTCGGGGCGTATCGTATTTGGCCGAACTGAACAGGAGCAGCGGCAATGCAAGGCTGGCAGACGCCGTACCTGGGGCTGCACGACCTTCCTCGCGAACTCAGCGAGTTCGAACTGCGTGCGTTCTTCAGCTTCAGCCACGCCGAACTTGAGCTGATCAAGCGTCGGCGCGGCGACAGCCTCAAGCTCGGCTAGGCGTTGCATATCGGGTTCGTACGCATGAGTGGCCGCCCGCTGAACAGCGTGCGTGTCGTGCCGGCATCGTTGCTGGCACATCTCGGCCGCGAACTGGGCATCGCAGCACCTGACCTGGCTTCGGTGCGCGCGCTGTATGCCCGCGGCCGGACCCTGTTCGACCATCAGCAACAGGCCTGCGAGTACCTGGGCTTCAGCTGGATGACCGAGCACCAGCGTCGCGCACTGGTCCGTGTCCTGCGCGACGAGGTTTCTCATTGCGCCGACCGCGAGCGGCTGCTCAATCACGCCCGTCAGTGGTTGTACGACCACCGGCTGATCATCGTGCACGATCGCGCGATCCGCACGTTGGTCGCCGCCGCTCTGGTCGAATTGGACAGCGAGACGGCCGCCGCCATCCGTGCGTCGGTGCCTGTCTCGATGCTGAAGCGATGGTCATTGACGCTGGAGTCGCCGCGCCCGGACGGCCAACACTGCCAGTCCTGGTTGTGGCGCGCGCCGGCCAAGCATTCCACGCGCCAGATCGCCGAAGTGCTCGAGCGCATCACGTACTTGGCCGAGCTGGGAGTCGATCGGCATCTGGGCGATTTCAACGACGTGCTGGTGCGTCGCTATGCGCGACGCCTTGCCAGGCGAACGCCATCGGTGAGCGCCCGGATCAAAGAGCCGACGCGTACGGTCGAACTGGGCTGCTTCCTGCATTACTGCTTGCTGACCTCCACCGATCAACTCATCCTCATGTTCCAGCGCCGCGTGGCCGACCTGTGGCGGCACTGCGCCGACAGCGTGACCGCCGGCGTCGACTGGGCCCAGCAGTACCAGCAGTTGCTGCAGGATCTGACCGATCTCGCGGCGAAGGACGCGGTTGCCGACGCTGAGCTGCGGGCGCGCCTGGCCGAGCTTATCGCGGCCAATCGCCAGCAGCGTGCGCCGAGCCGGGCATCGGTGATCCGACTGCGGCTGATCGATCCATCGCGCCAGTGCGTTCACTGCTGGTGGCCATCAGCAAGTTGCCTTGGCAGGCCAGCGGCCAGCACCCGGTATTGGATGCCTTGGGCAAGCTGCGAGCGCAGTACACCGCCGGCACCAAGAGCTTGCCGGCCGGTGTCGCGGCACCGCGCCTGGGCCCGGCCTGGCGCGAGGTCATCGCCGACGCCGACCGGGAGCGCGCCTTCAGAGCGCTGGAGGTGGCTACCTTGTTCGCCCTGCGTCGCGCGCTGCGCAACGGCTCGGTCTGGATCGAGCACTCTCTGAGCTTTCGTGGCCGCGAGCGACTGTTCCTGCCCGATGACCGTTGGAAGGCCGAGGCGCGCCGCCACTACGCCACTGCAGTTGCCGGCCAAGGGCGGCGATTTTCTCGCTCCGTTGCTCGCTCGCGTGCGCGCCGGTGTTGACGCCGTGGCCGCGGCCGCACGAACGGGCACGCTGCGTGTGGATGACGAGTTGCACCTGTCGCCGCTGGCGGCCGACGAAGAAGACCCCGCTGTGGTCAAGCTGCGCGCCCGGCTCGATCAACGCATCGATGAGGTTCAACTGCCAGAGGTCATCCTGGCGGTGGATGCCGAGGTGCGCTTCAGCTGGATCATGCTCGGACGCGAACCCCGATCCGGTCAGGAACTTCTGATGGCCTACGCCGGCATCCTGGCCCATGGGACCAGCCTGAGCGCGGCCGAGTGCGCG
>JAYVVB010000027.1:0-4419 GCA_043787455.1 Rhizobacter sp. | reverse complement strand
CCGCGAAGAGGCCGAGCAGCACGCCCACCGCCCACGCCGCGTGGCCTTCGCGCAGCGCCGCGAGCGGCGCGGCCATGCGGATGCCGGCCATGCACGAATGAAGCGCGACCTGACCGCCGATCAGCGCCAGTAGCGCTCGCCCGAAGGTGGCCCGCCCGGTCGCGGTGTCCTCAGCCATCGGACAGCGGATCGTCGTCGAACAGCCCCCCGGGCAGCAGCGCCTGGGCACGCTCGTCCGGGATCGCTTCGACGTTGCGCAGCTCGCGCGCCATCGCACGCGTCCGCACTTCGGCGCGACCGATCTCGTTGCTGGCCTCGTCGAGCTTCTTCTTCGTCTTTGCCAGCACGTCGCCGAACTTGCCGAACTCGGTCTTCACGGCGGCGAGCGTTTCCCACACTTCCGAGGTGCGCTTCTCGAGGGCCAGCGTGCGAAAACCCATCTGCAGGCTGGTGAGCGTCGCCAGCAACGTCGTCGGGCCGGTCAGCATCACGTGATGTTCGCGCTGCAGCAACTCGACCAGACCCGGCCTGCGCAGCGCCTCCGCGTACAGGCCTTCGGTCGGCAGGAACATGATCGCGAAGTCGGTCGTGTGCGGCGGCGCCACGTACTTGAGGCGGATCGTTCGCGCCTCGAGTCGCAGACGTTGCTCGATGTTGCGCCCCGCCTGCTCGATGCCGACCTTGTCCGCCGCGTCCTGCGCCTCGAGCAGCCGCTCGTAGTCTTCGCGCGGGAACTTGCAATCGATCGGCAGCCAGAGCGGCGCACCGTCGTCGCGCCGACCCGGGAGCTTGATCGCGAACTCGACGCGCGCGCCGGTGCCGGGGACGGTTTCGACGTTGGTCGCGTACTGGTCGATCGTGAACACCTGATCGAGCAGACCCGACAGCTGCACTTCGCCGAGGATGCCGCGCGTCTTGACGTTGCCGAGCACGCGGCTCAGCGAGCCCACGTCCTTGGCCAGCAGCCGCATCTCGCCGAGGCCGCTGTGCACCTGCTCGAGCCGCTCGGCGACGTGTTTGAAGCTTTCGCCGAGACGCTGCTCGAGCGTCGCGTGCAGCTTCTCGTCGACGGTCAGGCGGATCTCCTCGAGCTTCTTCTCGTTGTCCTGCTGGATCGCGCCGAGCTTGGTCTCGACCGTCGCCCGGACCTCGCCCATGCGCAGGTCGAGCGACTCGCGTACGCGGTCGGCCTGCTCGACCTGCGAGCGCGTCGCGCTCGTGAGCGAGTCGGCCAGGTGCTGCTGCATCGCCGCCAGCTGGCGGCTGAAGGTATCGATCTGCTCGTTCTGCGTGCGCGCGATGTCGCCCTGTTGCGCGAACAGCGCCTGCTGGAAATGGGAGAGCGTCGCGCCGAGCTCCTGGCGCGTGCCCTGGGCGCTGCGCGCGACCTCGTCGCGCAGGTCGCGGGCCTGTCGCTCGGCGTCCGCGTCCATGGGCGGGCGGCGCAAGGCGATCCAGAAAACGATGACGACGACGAGCGCGAGAAGAGCCGGAACGAGCCAGTCGAAGAGCATCCTCTATTGTCGCAGTGGCGCTCGTGCCGCTCGATCGCCGGCGACGCGTTACGCAGGTCTTGATCCGCGCGCCCAGCGCTCGACGAGGTCGAAGCCGCCCTGCACGACCAGGGCGAGCGCGGCGGCGGGGAGCGCGCCGGCGAGCATCACATCGCTGTCGTTGACGGCCAGGCCGGCGACGATGCGCTCGCCGAAGCCGCCGGCGCCGATGAAGGCGGCCATCGTCGCCGTGCCGACGTTGATCACCGCCGCCGTCTTGATGCCGGCGACGAGCGTCGGCGCCGCCAACGGCAGCTGGACGTGGACGAGCGCCTGGCGCGGCGTCATGCCGAGCGAGAGCGCCGCCTGCGCCATGCCTCCCGAGACGCTCTGCAGTCCGGCGTGGGTGTTGCGAACGATCGGCAGAAGCGCGTAGAGGAAGAGCGCGATCACGGCCGGGACCACGCCGATGCTGCCGACGAGCGCGATCAGGAAGGCGAGCAGCGCCAGCGACGGGATCGTCTGCAGGATCGCGACGGCGCCGAGCACCAACGCCTCAAGCCGAGGCCAGCGCCAGGCGACGACGCCGAGCGGAACGCCAACCGCGACCCCGAGCAGCAGCGATCCGAACACGAGCAGGAGATGCTGTCCGGCGAGCCGTGCGAAGTCCGGCGCGAAGACGCGTTCGACAAGGCTCGCCTTCGGCCGGTTCGGCGCGTTCGTCGCGACACTCGCCGCGCTGGCGCCGCCCGACGCCGCCGAGGCCGCGAAGCCCCCGGCGAGGAACTTCTTCGCCGTCTCGGCGAAGCTTCGCCCGTCGAGCTCGACCTCGGCGTTCATCAGGGTCATGGTCACCGCGTCGATCGCGCCCGCGAGCTTCGCGAGCGGCGCCGGATCGACCGACGCGCGCATCAGGATGACGGCGTCGTACGCGGGAAAGAAGTGGCGGTCGTCCTCGAGGACGGTGAGTCCGAGTCGGCCGACCTTGGCATCGGTCGAGTAGACATCGATGACGTCGACGCGGCCGGCGACGACTGCGTCGTAGGCCAGGCCGTGGTCGAGGCCGACCGGCGCTGCGGCGACGCCGCCGTAGGCTTGGCGCAGCGCTTTCCAGCCGTCGCCGCGCTCGAGGAACTCGTGCGAGAGACCGAGCTTGAGCGACGCGCCGGAAGGCCCGAACAGATCGGAGATGCGCGAGATGCGGAGCGCGCTCGCCTTCTCTTGCGTCATCGCCAGGGCGTACGTGTTGTTGAAGCCGAAGGGGATCGCCGCCTTCAACCCGCGCGGCGCGAGCCAGCGGTTGAGCTCGTCCAGCGGCGGGTTGCCTTCGCGCTTGAGGAGCTCGCGCACGATGGTCCCGGTGTACTCGGGATAGAGATCGATCGCGCCGCTCGCTAGTGCCTGCTCGAGGATGCCGGTGTTGCCCAGCCCCTGCCTGTGGACAGCCGGCCGGCCGGCGCCGGTCAAGGTGCCGGCGATGATCTCGCCCAGGACATAGGACTCGGTGAACCGCTTCGAGCCGACGACGAAAGGCGTCGCAACTCCGGGCGCCTGCGATGCTGGCGCTGCTTCGACATGCCAAGGCGTGAGGAACGCCACGACCAGGGCCACGGGTAGGACAATTCCTACGGGATGAAGCGAGCTTCTCGGTCCGTTCCGGCTTGTCGCATGGCCGACACTCACCAACCCAGTCTTGCCGACGCGTGTACCTCCTCCGCATTTACTCTCCGTTCGGCCAAGCTCTTGCGAGGGCTGCGCCGTTTCGCGGGCGCCGACCCTCGGTGCAGCCGCCCTCCGCATGAGCCATCTCAAAGCGTTCATCGTCGAAGACAGTCCCGTCATTCGCGAGAACCTGGTCGCGGCACTCGAAGAGATGGCGCCGATCGACGTTGTCGGCACCGCCGAAGACGAGTCCGGCGCGGTCAAGTGGCTCGTCCGCTCGGAGAACCACTGCGATCTCGTCGTCGTCGACATCTTTTTGAAGAGCGGCTCCGGCCTCGGTGTGCTGAAAGCGGCGTCGAGTTCGGGCCTGCCGGCAAAGCTCGTCGTGCTAAGCAATTACGCGACGCCGGACATGAGGCGCAAGTGTCTGGAGCTCGGTGCAGACAGGGTCTTCGACAAGTCCAACGAGATCGACGCGCTCATCCTGTACTGCTGCCGCCTCGCCGACGGCAGCACCGGCAGCGAGTACGGCAGCACGCTCGGGTAGATGTCGGGCTCACCGCACCGCGCGCATCACTGGATGAGCCCGTTCTTCAGCGCGTAGTAGGTCAGGTCGCTGTTCGACGCCAGCTTCATCTTCTCCATCACCCGAGTCCGGTACGTGCTCACCGTCTTCACGCTCAGCGACATGCTGTCGGCCAGGTGACCGATGGTCTCGCCCTTGGCGAGCCGCAAGAACACCTGCAACTCGCGCTCGGACAAGTGCTCGTGCAACGGCTTGTCGTCGCCCCGGCTCAGGCCCTCGGCCAGCTGCTCGGCGACGCCGGCGGTGATGTATTTGCGGCCCCGATACACCGTGCGGATCGCCTTGACGATGTCCTCGGGGTCGCAATCCTTGTTGAGATAGCCGGCCGCACCCTGGCGCAGCAGCGTGGTGGCGTAGTGCGCCTCCGGGAAGCCGCTCAGGATTAACACCGGTAGGTCGGGCGCACGCGCCTTGATCGCGGCCAGCGCGTCGACCCCACTCTGGTCGGGCATGGCGATGTCCATCACGATCACATCGACCTCGCCTTTGCGCACGATGTCGAGCGCCTCGCGCCCGGTGCCCGCCTCGGCCACCACAACGAAGTCAACTTGGTCGGCAAAGAACTGGCGCAGGCCTGCCCGCACCATGGCGTGGTCATCAACAATGGCAATGCGGATCATGGTGGGTGGCAGCGCTCCTCACCGAATGATCCCACGGTTTGAGGAAGGGGCTCGAAAT
>JAYVVB010000026.1:0-4576 GCA_043787455.1 Rhizobacter sp. | reverse complement strand
AGCGCGCTCGACGCCTGGTATGGACGGGCGCAGATTCTTTACGGCGTCTCGCTCGCCGTCGGCGCGGGCGAGTGCGTCGCGCTCGTCGGCCGGAACGGCGCGGGCAAGTCGACGACGATGAAGTCGATCATGGGCCTGATGGCGCGCCGCGCCGGCCGCGTCGTCTTCCGCGGCCGTGACATCTCGACGCTGGCGCCGTACCGCATCGGCCGCCTCGGCCTTGGCTGGGTGCCCGAGGACCGGCGCGTCTTCACCGATCTCACCGTGCGCGAGAACCTCGCGGTCGCGCGCCAGCCGCCGCGCGACGGTGCGCCGACGTGGACCGAGGCTCAGCTCTACGCTCTCTTCCCGAACCTGGGCGCGATGCCCGACCGGCCCGGCGGACGCATGAGCGGCGGCGAGCAACAGATGCTGACGGTCGCGCGCACGCTGATGGGCAATCCTCACCTTGTCCTCCTCGACGAGCCCTCGGAAGGCGTCGCGCCGCTGATCGTCGAGGAGATGGCGCGCATGATCGTCGCCCTCAAGCGCGCGGGCGTGTCGATCCTGCTCTCGGAGCAGAACCTGCATTTCGCCCGGCTGGTGTCCGACCGGGCCGTCGTGCTCGAAAAGGGCGAGGTCAAGTTCGACGGCGCGATGGAAGCGCTGATGAGCAACGAAGCGCTGCTGCGCACGCACCTGAGTGTGTGAGCCGCGGTGAAGGAGAACGGAGACGCCATGGACAAGCCCACCACCGACACACGTTTCGCCGGTCCGATCCCCGAGGTCTACGAGAAGCTGCTCGTGCCGCTGATCTTCGCGCCGTATGCCGTCGACATCGTCGCGCGGCTCGCGCGGCGAGCGCCGACACGGGTGCTCGAAATCGCGGCGGGCACCGGCGTCGTGACGCGGCAGCTGGCGTCGGTGATGCCGGACGATGTCGCCATCGTCGCGACCGACCTGAACCAGGCGATGCTCGACCACGCAGCGTCCGTGGGCACCGCGCGACCGGTCGAGTGGCGCCAGGCCGACGCGATGCAGCTGCCCTTCGCCGACGCGTCGTTCGACGCCGTCGTCTGCCAGTTCGGCGTCATGTTCTTCCCCGACAAGGCGAAGGCTTACGCAGAAGCCAGACGCGTCCTCGCGCCGGGCGGCGTCTTTCTCTTCAACGCCTGGGACCGGATCGTGGACAACGAATTTACCGACACGGTCACCGCGTCGCTGCGGGCGCTCTTCCCCGACGACCCGCCGCGCTTCCTGGCGCGCGTGCCGCACGGCTACCACGACCTCGCGAAGATCGCCGACGACCTGAAGCAGGGCGGATTCGCCAAGGCGCCGGCGACCAGCACGGTCGCCGCGCGCAGCCGCGCCGCGTCGGCGCGCGCGCCCGCGATGGCGTTCTGCCTCGGCACGCCGCTGCGCAGCGAGATCGAGGCGCGGGACGCATCGCGACTCGAGACCGCGTGCCACGTCGCGACGAGGGCGATGGAGGCGCGCTTCGGCCTGGGTGCGGTCGACGGCAAGATCCAGGCGCACATCGTCGCCGTCGAGGCATGACAAGGCACGAGCGATGAGCCGGATCGCGGGCATCGACGTCGGCGGCACCTTCACCGACCTCGTCGTCGTCGACGACGAGACCGGAGAAGTGAAGATCGCCAAGGTGCCGACGACGGTGCACAACCAGGCCTTCGGCGTGCTCGCGGCCATCGACGCCGCCAGCGTCGACCCGGCGTCGCTCGACAGGGTCGTGCACGGCACGACGACGACGACGAACGCGATGCTCGAGCGCAAGATCGCCAAGGTCGGGCTCATCACGACGAAGGGCTTTCGCGACGTCCTCGAGCTCGGCCGCCGCACGCGGCCCACGCCCTACGGCCTCAAGGGCCGCTTCGTTCCGCTCGTCGAGCGTCACCTGCGGCTCGAGGTCGACGAGCGCATGGACGCCGAGGGTCGCGTCCTGGTGCCGCTCAACGAGGTTCAGGTCGAGGCCGCGACCCGGCGCCTGATCGAGCTCGGCGCGGAGAGCGTCGTCGTTCACTTCCTGCACAGCTACCTCAATCCGGCGCACGAGGCGCGCGCCGCCGAGATCGTCCGCTCGCTCTGGCCGAACCGCTATGTCACGGCGGGCCACACCATCGTCGCCGAGTACCGCGAGTACGAGCGCGGCACGACGGCGGCCGTCAACGCCGCGATCCAGCCGGTGCTGCATCGCTACATCGAGCGCCTGCGCAACGAGCTCGCCGGCCGCGGCTTCGCGCGCGAGCTGCTCGTGATGCAGGGCAACGGCGGCACGGTCGCCTCGACCATCGTCGTCGAGCACGCGGTCGCGACCGTGATGTCCGGGCCGGCCTCGGGCGTGATCGCCGCAGCGGCGACGGCGATGCAGGCCGGTGCCTTCGCCGGCGAGTTCGCTGATGTCGTCACCTACGACATGGGCGGCACGTCGAGCGACGTCGCCCTCGTCCTCGGCGGCATGCCTTCCGTGTCGAGCGACCTCGAGCTCGAGTACGCGATGCCGATCCACGTGCCGATGGTCGACGTGCATACGATCGGCGCCGGCGGCGGCTCGCTCGCGTCGGTCGATGCCTCGGGGATGCTCAAGGTCGGCCCCGAGAGCGCGGGTGCTGTGCCGGGGCCGATCTGCTACGGCCGCGGCGGCACGCGGCCGACGATCACCGATGCCAACCTCGTCCTCGGCCGACTCGACGTCGATCGGCTGCTCGCGGTCGAGCACGCGGTGTCGATGGACGCGATCCGCGCTGCGCTCGTCGAGCACGTCGGCGCGCCGCTCGGGCTCGATGCGACGGCGGCCGCGGCGGCGATCGTGCGCGTCGCCAACGACCGCATGGCCGGCGCGATCCGAATGGTGAGCCTGGCGCGCGGCCACGACCCGCGCGACTTCGCGCTCTTCGCCTTCGGCGGCGCCGGGCCGTTGCACGCCGCGGCGCTGGCCAAGGAGCTTGCGATCCCGAAGGTGCTGATCCCGGCGCGGCCCGGCCTCACCAACGCCCTAGGCTGCGTCGTCGCCGACCTGCGCCACGATTTCGTCGCGACCGTGAACGAGCCGCTCGAGTTGCTCGCCGAAGGTCGCATCGCCGACGTCTTCGCGCGCCAGATCGCGAGCGGGCAGGCGCTGATCGAGCGCGAAAACATCGCGGTCGAGCGCGTCGTCACGCTGCACCGCGCCGACATGCAGTTCCAGGGTCAGAGCCACATCCTGCCGGTGGCGATCACCTCGACCGCGATCACGCGGGGCGATCTGCGCGAGGTCTTCGCGGCAGCGTACTGGAAGCGCTTCGGCGTCGACCTGCCCGAGATCCGGCCGGTGCTCGTCAACCTGCACACGGCGGTGATCGGCCAGAGGAAGCCCGTGTCGCTGCAGGCGATCGCGGCGCGGCGGCCGAAGGCGACGCTCGCCGACGCGTGCCGCAGGAAGCGGCCGGTCTGGTTCGACGGCGGCTGGCGCGACACGCCGGTCTACGTGCGCGAGCAGCTCCCGCTCGACGCGCGCTTCGAAGGGCCGGCGATCGTCGAGCAGCTGGACTGCACGACGGTCATCGCTCCGGGGAACGCCGTGCGGGTGGACGGCATCGGCAATCTCATCGTGAGCGTTTGAGAACGTGGCACTCGGGATCGGGCCGGCGGGGCGCTCTGTTGCGCTCATGTCCCCCGAAGGCAGCCTGCGGCTGCCTTCTCCTCCTTTGCTTCGCTCCACAGATCGCGCCACCGTCCCGATCCTGCCGTGTGCCCTTGCCGCGAGAGCCGTGGTTCGGCCCCGATCGCCTTGGCCGCGTGCACGGATGACATCACCTCGCGCAAAATGCCACCATGACATCGCTCGACCCCGTCACGCTCAGCGTCCTGCAGAACGGCCTGATGCAGGTCTGCAACGAGATGGACCTGGCCTTCGTGCGCAGCGCGTTTTCGCCGGTGATCGCCGAGGCGCTCGACCGCTCCGACGGCATCTACCACAGGGGCAGCGGCGAGCTGATCGCGCAGGGCGAGCTCGGTCTCCCGGTCTTCGTCGGCACGATGCAGTTCACGGTGCAGGCGGTGATCGAGCGCGTGAACCGGCTGAAGATCGCGCTCCGTCCGGGTGACGTCTTCATCGTCAACGATCCGTACCTCGGCGGCACGCACCTGATGGACGTGAAATTCGTCCAGCCCTTCTTTCGCGACGGCCGGCTCTGGTGCTGGCTCGCCAACACCGGCCACTGGCCCGACACCGGCGGCATGGTGCCGGGGGGCTTCTCGGCCAACGCGACCGAGGTCGAGCAGGAGGGCCTGCGCCTGCCGCCGGTCAAGCTCTACAAGGAAGGCGTGATCGACGACGAGATCCTCTCGATCATCCTGTCGAACATCCGCATCGCCGACCAGCGCATCGGCGACATCAAGGCGCAGTCGGCGGCGCTGACGACCGGCGAGAAGCGATTGACGGCGCTGCTCGACCGCTACGGCGACGCGACCGTCGACGAAGCGATCGTCGAGCTCAAGCGCCGCGCCGCACGCCAGATGCGCGAGAAGATCGCGACCATCCCCGACGGCGTCTACGAGGGCGAGGCCTTCGTCGATTCCGACGGCGTCGTCGACGAGCCGC
>JAYVVB010000025.1:0-4477 GCA_043787455.1 Rhizobacter sp. | reverse complement strand
GCGACGATGACCGAGCGCAAGACTCGCCTCGACGTGCTCGCCGTGGTGCTGCTCGTCCTCTGCTGCTTTCTCTGGGGACTGAACCAGGTCGCGGCCAAGGCCGCGCTGGTTGAAGTGCCGGCCCTCTGGCAAGCGGCGGTGCGCTCCGCCGGCGCGGCCGTCCTCGTCTGGCTCTGGGCACGATGGCGCGGCATCGCCCTCTGGAGTCGCGACGCCACCCTCGGCGGCGGCCTGCTGGCCGGCACGCTGTTCGCCGCCGAGTTCTTCTGCATCTTCATCGGCCTGCAATACACGACCGCCTCGCGGATGGTCGTCTTCATCTACATCTCGCCCTTCGTCGTCGCCCTCGGCATGCCGCTCATCGCCCGCTCGGAGCGGCTGTCGCTTTGGCAGATCGTCGGTCTTGTCGTCGCGTTCTCGGGCGTCGCGTGGGCGTTCGCGGAAGGCTTCTCGCGTCCCGCGGCCGGGCCGCGGCAATCGCTCGGCGACGGGCTCGGCGCCCTCGCCGGCGTTCTTTGGGGCGCGACGACGCTCGCGATCCGCGCCACGGCCCTGGGCCAGGCCTCGGCCGAGAAAACGCTCTTCTATCAGCTCGGCGTCTCGGGCCTCGTGCTCCTGGTCGCGGCCGGTCTCGGCGCGCCGCCCTTGCACCTCGATCTGTCGGCGCTCGCGTGGAGCTCGCTCGCTTTTCAGACCGTCGTCGTCAGCTTCGCGAGCTACCTGGTCTGGTTCTGGTTGATCCGCCACTACCCGACGACGCGGCTCGCCTCGTTCACGATGCTCACGCCCGTGTTCGGCCTCGTCCTCGGCGCATTGCTGCTCGGCGAGCCGGTGACGACCCGGCTGCTGATCGCCCTGGCCACGGTCGCCGCCGGCATCGTCCTCGTCAACCGGACGACATGAGCGTCAGCGCCGCCTCGATCGCCGCACGCGTCGCCGGTTGCGCCATCGCGTCGTGGATCGGCTGGCGCGTGTTCGGCGCGCCAGGGATAGTGTTCGCGGCGCCGCTGTTCGGCGTGGCCTTCGCCCGACCGTTGATCCAGCTGATTGGGTCTGCGCGTCACGCCATGCGCCGCGCCCACTGGCGCGACGTCGAAGGACGTCACTACGCGTTTCGTGGCTGGCCGGTGAAGGTCGTCGCCGACGCCGACAAGCAGCGCTGGGTCCGCCTCGCCGACATCCGCGCCATCGTCGGCTTCACTGCCAGCGAAGGCGCGCTCGCTCTAGCCTATCCGACCGGCGTGCGCCGCATCGGCCGAGCCACCGAAGGTTTCCTCGGCGAAGACGTTCTCCTCGAGCATCTCGGCAAGGAGCGCGGCCCGGACGCGATCCGGCTGCGCCTGTGGGTCGAGCGCGAGATCGTCTTGCCGGCGCGGCGCGAGCGCGAGCGGCTGGGCATCCGCGCGACCTCGACCGGCGCCGGCGCGAGCCGCTGATCGCGGCCGCTCAGCGTCGGATGCGCTCGACCAGCGAGGTCGTCGAATAGCCGTCGACGAAGGGCAAGGCTCTCGCGTCCCCGCCCCAGCTGCGCACGAGCCCGGTCTCAGCCAGGGTTTCGATGTCGTAGTCGCCGCCCTTGACGTAGAGCTCCGGGCGGACGAGCTTCAGCAGGGCGAGCGGCGTCGTCTCGTCGAAGAGCGTCACCAGACTCACACTCTCGAGCGCGGCGAGCACGCAGGCCCGATCGCCTTCGCTGTTGAGCGGACGGTCGGGCGCCTTGCTGAGGGCGCGTGCCGAGGTGTCGCTGTTCAGGCCGAGCACCAGACTCGCACCGAGCGCGCGCGCCTGGGCGAGATAGGTGACGTGGCCGCGATGGAGGATGTCGAAGACACCGTTGGTGAACACCACCGGCCGCGGCAACTTCGCCAGACGCGGCAGCAATTCAGCGCGGGCGCACAGCTTGGCGACGAAGTCCGGAAGCATCGGCCGATTGTCGCCGCGCCGTGCGGCGACGCCGACGCGCTGCGAGCGATCAGGCGGGGCGAATCCCCGGCTCGCTCGGGGCCACGGTGCTGATCGCGGCCGCGGCAGCCGCAGCCGCGACGGCCGCGGTCACTTCCTTGCGATAGCGGTTCAGCTCCTGGACGCTCGCGAAGCTTCGTTCGAGCAGGAGGCCGAGGTTGTGCAGGATGCGGTCGACGACCTTGCCTTCCCAGACGCTGTCGAACTGGATCTGGGTGTCGAGCCAGCGCTCGAGCCAGTCCGGATTCGGCAGCCGGCTCTGGATCGTGTCGCGCGGAAATAGGCGCGCGTTGACGTGCAGGTTCGTCGGATGGAGCGCCTGCGCCGTGCGGCGCGCGCTCGCCATCAGCACGCCGACCTTGGCGAACGCGGCCCGCGCCTCGTCGCCGAACTTCACCATCGCCCGCTTCATGTAGCGCAGGTACGCGCCGCCGTGACGCGCCTCGTCGCGGGCGAGGGTCTCGTAGATCGCCTTGATGACCGGCTCGTCGTGCCACTCGGCGGCGCGCCGGTACCAGTGGTTGAGGCGTATCTCGCCGCAGAAGTGGAGCATCAGCGTCTCGAGCGCCGGCGCAGGATCGAAATCGAAGCGCACCGCGTGCAACTCGGCCTCTGTCGGGACGAGGTCGGGACGGAAGCGCCGCAGGTACTCCATGAGCACGAGCGAATGCTTCTGCTCCTCGAAGAACCAGACGCTCATGAACGCCGAGAAGTCGCTGTCATCGCGGTTGTCGCGCAGGAACATCTCGGTCGCAGGCAAAGCCGCCCACTCGGTGATGGCGTTCATCTTGACCGTTTGCGCCTGCTCGTCGGAGAGCTTGGCGGCATCGAACTGGTCCCACGGGATGTCGACATCCATGTTCCAGCGAACGGCTTCGAGCTGCTTGAAGAGTTCGGGATAGAGCATGGGTGGTTGCCTTGCAGGGACGGTGGAGTTTAGTCGTTGAGCGTGACGGCGGCGCGGCGCGCACGCCCAGGATCGGTCTGACCGAGCGCTGCGTGAGGAGAACGGATAACGTCGCACCTCGCTGCTACGCCGACCCAAGGGTGCGGGATGCATGCCAGCGCGGGCCGGCGGGTCATCCGAGCGGCGCCACTTGCGTACAACCGATGGTGACAGACGAGACGATCGCCTCCGCAATGCCTCATTTGCCAGCTTTCGCGGAACTCCGACGGGCCAAGCGCGTCAGAGAGGTTCGACGTGCCGATATCGGTCTGTCGCGGCTCGGGAAACGGGCTGCGACGAGCCGAGGTGCGGCGAACCGGTTTCCGTCGCGGAGCCGGCCGGCCCTGCCGGCTGGAATCCCCGGGGGGTTCTCCTCCTCCCTCCTCCCTCCCTCGTTTCCCCGGGGGCGCTCGGCGACATTCTTCTTGCGGCAGCGGGCCCAGCCAGACGGCGGGCCCGCGTCCCGACGTGGCCAAGCGCACCGATGAAGCGCGTCGCGATCGTCGGATCCGGCATCGCCGGGCTCGCGGCGGCCCGCGCATTGTCGAGCCACGCCCAAGTCACGCTCTACGAGGCAGGCGGCCATTTTGGCGGCCATGCGCACACCGTCGACGTCACCCACGGCGGCGTGACCCACGGCGTCGACTGCGGCTTCCTGGTCTTCAACGAGCGCACCTATCCGCGCCTCATCGCGCTCTTCGCCGAGCTCGGCGTCGCCACCGCGACCTCCGAAATGTCGTTCTCGGCCCAGGTGCCAGACGACAGCATCGAGTGGGGCGGCGCCAGCCTCGGCGCGGTCTTCGCCCAGCGCGCCAATCTCCTGCGACCCGCGTTCCTTCGCATGCTCGGCGACGTGGTCCGCTTCAACCGCATCGCCACTGCACTCGCGACCGCCGGCGCGAAAGCCGACGCGGCGGCGAACGCCGACTCGGTCGGCGACTTCCTCGACTCGCACCGCTTCTCCGCCGCCTTTCGCGACTGGTACTTCCTGCCGATGATCGGCTGCATCTGGTCGTGCCCGACCGAGCAGATGCTGCGCTTCCCCGTAGCGACGCTGCTGCGCTTCTGCCACAACCACGGCCTGCTGCAAATCGCCGACCGGCCGCAGTGGCACACCGTTCGCGGCGGCTCGCGCACCTACGTGATGAAGATGCTCGTGTCGATCGCCGACGCGCGCCTGTCGACGCCCGTGCGACGGATCAAGCGCCTGCCGATCGGCGGCGTCGACATCTCGACCGACCACGGCACCGAACGCTTTGACGCCGTCGTCGTTGCTGTCCACAGCGACCAGGCGCTCGCGCTCCTGGTCGAGCCGGGCAACGACGAGCGCGAGGTGCTCGGCGCGATCCGCTTCCAGCCCAATCGCGCGATCCTCCACACCGACGTCGGCGTCCTGCCGCGCCGCAAGGCCGCCTGGGCAGCCTGGAACTACGAGCGCGCGCGGCACGCGGGCGATGCCGAGCCGGCGGTGTGCCTGCACTACCTCATCAACCGCCTCCAGCCGCTGCCCTTCGCCACGCCGGTGATCGTGTCGCTGAACCCGGTGAGCGAGCCCGACGCCGCATCGGT
>JAYVVB010000024.1:0-3714 GCA_043787455.1 Rhizobacter sp. | reverse complement strand
TCGGCTCGTCGAGCACGTACAAGGTGTGCGGCGCCTTGTTGCCGCGCTTGCCGATGTCGTCCCTCACTTTGCTCAGCTCGGTGACGAGCTTGATGCGCTGCGCCTCGCCGCCTGAGAGCGTGGGTGAGGGCTGGCCGAGCGTGAGGTAGCCGAGGCCGACGTCCTTGAGCAGCTGCAACGGGTGGGCGATGTTGGGCATGCTGGCGAAGAAGTCGACTGCCTCGTCGACCTCCATCTTCAACACGTCGCCGATGCTTTTTCCCCGCCAGCTCACGGCCAGCGTCTCGGCGTTGAAGCGCTCGCCGTGGCACACGTCGCACGGCAGCTTCACGTCGGGCAGGAAGCTCATCTCGATGGTCTTCACGCCCTGCCCTTCGCAGCCCGGGCAGCGGCCCTCGCCGGTGTTGAAGCTGAAGCGCGCCGGCGCGTAGCCGCGCGCCTTCGATTCGAGCGTCTCGGCGAAGAGCTTCCTGATCGTGTCCCAGAAGCCGATGTAGGTGGCCGGGCACGAGCGCGGCGTCTTGCCGATCGGCGTCTGGTCGACCTCGAGCACGCGGTCGATGTAGCCCCAGCCGTCGATCTTCTCGCAGCCTTGCCAGTTCGGCCGCGCGCCGCGCGTGTTGATGAACTGCAGGTTGGCGAGCAGCACGTCGCGCGCGAGCGTCGACTTGCCCGAGCCGCTCACGCCGGTGATCGCGACGAGGCGCTTGAGCGGCACGTCGACCGTGACGTCGCGCAGGTTGTGCAGCGTCGCGCCGCGGATTGTGAGCAGCGCGTTGGTCGCGCTCTCCTTGCGCTCGGTCGCGGCCGTCGGCGGCACGACCGGCCGGCGCGGCTGCAACGGATGGACGAGCGGATGGGCGAGGAAGCGGCCGGTGACCGAATCGGCGCGCGACGAGATCTCGGTGACGCTGCCCTCGGCGACGAGCCGGCCGCCGCGCTTGCCCGCGCCCGGGCCGATGTCGATGATGTGATCGGCGCGCCGGATCGTCTCCTCGTCGTGCTCGACGACGACGAGCGTGTTGCCCTTGTCGGCGAGGTTCTGCAGCGCGTTGAGCAGGACCCTGTTGTCGCGCGGATGCAGGCCGATGGTCGGCTCGTCGAGCACGTAGCACACGCCCTGCAGGTTCGAGCCGAGCTGCGCCGCGAGGCGGATGCGCTGCGCCTCGCCGCCCGAGAGCGTGGGCGCGGCGCGGTCGAGCGTGAGGTAGCCGAGGCCGACCTCTTCCAGGAACTCGAGGCGGCTCTTGATCTCGGTGACGACGTCGCGTGCGATCTCGGCGTCGCGGCCGGTGAGGTTGAGCTTCTCGACCCACTGGCGCGCGTCGCCGACCGAGAGCTGCGCGATCCAGGCGATCGACTCGTCCTCGAACGTCACCTTGCGCGAGACGGCGTTGAGGCGCGTGCCGGCGCATTCCGGGCACGGCTCGTCGACGATGCCCTCGACCTCGGCCTCCTCGGCCGGGAAACTCTGCTCGCGGCCGCGATCGTCGTCGTCGCGGATCGAGTCGTCGTAGGCCTTCCTCTGCTCGCGCGTGAGCTTGAGGCCCGTGCCGACGCACATCGCGCACCAGCCGTGCTTGCTGTTGTAGCTGAACATGCGCGGATCGAGCTCGGGGTAGCTCGTGCCGCAGGTCGGGCAGGCGCGCTTGGTCGAGAACACCTTCACCTGGCCGACCAGGCGCGTCGGCGTGCCGGCGACCATCGCGCCGCGCAGGCCGGTGAGCGGCGACAGCACGTGCATCACGCCCTTGCCGACGTCGAGCGCCTTCGCCAGCATCTCGCGCAGCTCGGCCTCGTGCTCGGGGCCGACGACCAGGTCGCCGACCGGCAGCTCGAGCGTGTGCTCCTTGAAGCGGTCGAGACGCGGCCACGGATCGACCTTGATGAAGTCACCGTCGACGCGCAGGTGCGTGTGGCCGCGCGACTTCGCCCACTTGGCGAGATCCGTGTAGACGCCCTTGCGTGCAACCACCAGCGGAGCGAGCAGGCCGATGTGCTCGCCGGCGTGGTCGCGCAGCAGCTGGGCGGCGATGCTCTCGATGCTCTGCGGCTGCACGGCCGAGCCGTCGTTCACGCAGCACTGCGTGCCGAGCTTGACGTAGAGCAGGCGCAGGAAGTGCCACACCTCGGTGGTCGTCGCGACCGTGCTCTTGCGGCCGCCACGCGAGAGGCGCTGCTCGATCGCCACCGTCGGCGGGATGCCGTAGACCGCGTCGACCTCGGGCCGCCCCGCCGGCTGCACGATCGAGCGCGCGTAGGCGTTGAGCGATTCGAGGTAGCGGCGCTGGCCTTCGTTGAAGAGGATGTCGAAGGCGAGCGTCGACTTGCCCGAGCCCGAGACGCCGGTGACGACGCTGAACTTGCCGCGCGGGATCGAGACGTCGAGCGACTTCAGGTTGTGCTCGCGCGCGTTGACGATGCGGATGTTCGGGTCTTCGTCGTGGCGCGCCCGCGTCGCGTTCAGCGCGTACTGCAGCGGCCGCCCTTCCTCTACGGCGTGACCCTCGAAGCCGAGCTGCACGTCGTACTCGCGCAGCGCTTTCGCGGTGTGCGAATCGGCGTGGTGCTTGACGTCCTCGGGTGTGCCGAAGGCGACGACCGCGCCGCCAGCGTCGCCGCCCTCGGGACCGAGGTCGATCAACCAGTCGCTGGCGCGGATCACGTCGAGGTTGTGCTCGATGACGACGATCGAGTGGCCCGCTTCGAGGAGCTTCCGGAACGAACGCATCAGCTTGGCGATGTCGTCGAAGTGCAGGCCGGTGGTCGGCTCGTCGAACATGAAGAGCGTGCCGCGGCGCGCGACCGCCTGCCGGCTTGCCGTCGCGCTCTGCGCGGTCTCGGCGAGGAAGCCGGCGAGCTTGAGGCGCTGGGCCTCGCCGCCCGACAGCGTCGGCACCGGCTGGCCGAGCTTCACGTATTCGAGGCCGACGTCGACGATCGGCTGCAGCACGCGCAGCACCTCGCGGTCGTCACGGAACAGCTGCACCGCCTCGCTCACGGTCAGCTCGAGCACATCGGCTACGCTGAGGTCACGCGTCACGTCGCCAGGGAGCCGGCGGTCGATCTTGATGTCGAGCAGCTCGGGCCGGTAGCGGCGGCCGTCGCAGTCGGGGCAGCGCAGGTAGACGTCGGAGAGGAACTGCATCTCGACGTGCTCGAAGCCGGAGCCGCCGCAGGTCGGGCAGCGGCCGTCGCCGGCGTTGAAGCTGAACATGCTCGCCGCGTAGCCGCGCTGCACTGCGAGCGACGACTGGGCGAACAGCTTCCGGATCTCGTCGAAGGCGCCGACGTAGCTGGCCGGATTAGAGCGCGCGGTCTTGCCGATCGGCGACTGGTCGACGAACACCGCGTCGCCCAACCAGTCGGCGCCGAGCAGGCGGTCGTGCGCGCCCGGCGTCTCGGTCGCCTTGCCGAAGTGGCGCGCCAGCGCCGGGAACACGACGTCCTGCATCAACGTGCTCTTGCCGGAGCCGGAGACGCCGGTCACGCAGACCAGGTGGCGCAGCGGGAACTCGACCGTCACGTCCTTCAGGTTGTGGTCGCGCGCGCCTTCCACGATCAGCTTCGGCGTCTTGTCGCTCATCAGCCGCTTGATGCCCATGCCCACATGCTTGCGCCCGCCGAGGTAGGCGCCGGTCAGCGTGTCGGCGCCGCGGATGTCGTCGGGCGTGCCGTCGAAGACGATCTGGCCGCCGCGCTCGCCGGGCCCCG
>JAYVVB010000023.1:0-2531 GCA_043787455.1 Rhizobacter sp. | reverse complement strand
GCCAACCCGTCGGCGCGGCAGGACAGCGACTTCTCCTACCTGACCGGCATTCAGGACGAGGCCGGAGCCATCCTCGTGCTCGCGCCGGCCGAGCGCACGACGCGAGAGTTTCTGCTGCTCACGCCGCGTAATCCCGAGGGCGGGCGCTGGGACGGCGTGCGCTTGCCGCTCGGCCAGAGCGCACGTGCCCGCACGGGCTTCGACGCGCTGATGCGGACGAGCGCGCTGTCGTGGCTCGTCACCGGGCTCGCGTCGCGTTCGGGCGAGCTTCACTACCTCGGACCGATCGTCTCGCTCACTGCGCCGGTGCCCCCGGTGCTGGAGCTGTACGGCAAGATCGCTGCGCGCGCGCCCGGCGCCCGTGTGGTGAACAGCCACAACCTGATCCGCACGATGCGGATGGTCAAAGAGCCGCGCGAGCTGGCGTTGATCCGGCGCGCGATCGCCGCCACCGAGGGCGGCCTCCTCGCGGCGATGCGGCAGGCCCGCGTCGGCATGCTCGAGGCCGAGCTGAGGGACATCCTCGAGGCCGGGTTCCGCGCCGCCGGTGCTCGCTCGCTCGCATTTCCGTCGATCGTCGGCACCGGCCGCAGCGCCGCCGTGCTGCACTACACGGGTTCGGCTCAGATCATTCGCGCCGGCGACCTGGTGCTCTGCGATGTCGGCGCCGAGGTTGGCGGCTACGCGGCCGACATCACGCGCACGTTCCCGGTCAGCGGCACCTTCAGCGTCGAGCAGCGCGCCGTCTATGAGACGGTGTTGAAGGCGCAGGAGGCTGGCATGCGCGCGCTGAAGGCCGGCGTGGTCTACGAAGACGTGAACCGCAGCGCGCGCGATCTGCTGGAGGCGGCCGGCCACCGAGACGACTTCTGGCACGGTCTCGGCCACTTTGTCGGCCTCGAGGTCCACGACGCCGGCGACTATGCGATGCCGCTGCCGGTCGATTCGGTAGTCACGATCGAGCCCGGCATCTACCTGCCGGAGCGCGGCTTGGGCGTTCGCATCGAGGACGACTACCTCGTCACCGCGAGCGGATACGAACACCTGAGCCGCGCCGTGCCGCGCGGTCCCTCAGAGATCGAGGCGCTGCTGGCGCAGCGCTGAACACGCGGCGGGTGGCCGAGGGTTAGAGCTGCCCGTCCGTCACTGCGGCTTGACGAGGGCCGTCGAAGCGCGGGCCATCACCAGCGCCGGCTCGGCGCGATATTGCTGCGGGAATATCGTCTTCAGGTTAGCGATCTTCGGCAGGTCGAAGCGTGCGATGTAGCCCGAGTCGGGGTGCAGCGTCAGGTAGTCTTGGTGGTAGCCCTCGGCCGGATAGAACGCCGCAAGCGACGCGACCTGCGTCACGATCTTCTTCGGGTAGAGCTTGGCGGCATCGAGTTGGGCGATGTACTTCTCGGTCGTTTCCTTCTGCGCGGGGTCGGCATAGAAGACCGCGGAGCGGTACTGCGGACCGCTGTCGGGATCCTGGCGGTTCAGCTGGGTCGGGTCGTGCGCGACCGAGAAGTAGATCTGCAGCAGCGTGCCGTAGCTCACCTTCTTCGGGTCGTAGGTGATCTTCACCGCCTCGGCGTGACCGGTCATGCCCGTGCTGACCATCTCGTACTGCGCCGTCTCCCTGGCGCCGCCGGAATAGCCCGACACCGCCTGGACGACGCCGTTGACGCGCTGGAACACGCCCTGCACGCCCCAGAAGCAACCGCCGGCGAAGACCGCGGTCTGCGTGCCCGTGGCGCTCGCGGTCGAGTCCGCGGCCGGTGCGGGAATCTTCACCGCCGATTCGGCGGCGCGGGTCACATTCAGCGTCAGGCTGGCGCCGGCGATGATCGCGACCGCAGTGCACAGGAGGGTCAGCCGGCGACGCGCCGGGCTCGGGGAAAGGTGAATCGAGTTCATGAATCGCTCCTTCGGATGCCGCTTGGTCTGCCGTGACCGGCAGATCATTACAGAGATCGACATGGGCCCGGGCCGCGACTCTGCAAGACCCGGCTATTCGCCCGGCGGCTCGCTGCGCCCGAGGAAGGCGCCATCAGCCTCGAGCGCGGCCTGGACGTCGGCCGGCGCGACCCCGCGCAGCGGCCGGCGCAAGCCGACCGCGAGCGCCGCGAGCGTGCCCGCCGCCTGGCCCATGACGAAGCACGCCCCCGATACTCGCGCTGCCGATTGCCCCTCGTGGGTCATCGACGCACAGCGGCCGGCGACGAGCAGGTTCGCGGCCGCCGCGCCGTCGCCCGCAAGGCGCGGCAACAGCATCCGCAGCGGCAGCTGGTTGAAGCCGCGCGACTGCGGAATCGGCGGCCAGCGCCACTCGACGTCGCCGGCGACGTGGAGCTCGAGCGGCCAGCCGTTGACGCCGATCGTGTCGTCGAAGCTGGCACAGCCGAGCACCTCGTCGGCCGTCAGCACGTGCTCGCCGACGAGGCGGCGCGTCTCGCGGATGCCGAGCTGCGGCGCGATGTCGAGCACGTACGCATCCTCGAACCCGGGCACCCGGTCGCGCAGGAAGCGCAGGTAGTCGACGACCTGGC
>JAYVVB010000022.1:0-3294 GCA_043787455.1 Rhizobacter sp. | reverse complement strand
GTTCAGCTCTTCTGCCCTTCGCTGCGCGACGCCGGCATCGCCGACGACCTCGAGCGCACCGTCGATTACCGCCTCGCCTACGAGCTGATCGACGCCGTCCAGGGGCGCGAGTTCCTGCTGATCGAGCGCGTCGCCGAGACGCTCGCCGAGGTCGTGCTCAGGAACCCGCTCGTCGACCACGTCACGATCAGCGTCAAGAAGCGGCCTCCGGTGCAGGGCCTCGAGTGGGCCGGCGTGCAGATCACGCGCGGCCGCGGTGGGTGAAGGTCGTCACCAACACCGCGGTCTCGCTCGACGGCCGCATCAACACGCGTGAGCGGCGCTTCACCTTCTTCGGCAGCGCCCGCGATCACGCGCGGATGAGTCTGCTGCGCGCCGGGGCCGACGCGGTGCTGGTCGGCGGCGCGACGTTTCGCAACTGGCCGCATCCTTCGCTGCCCGACGAGGGCGATCGCGGCCGGGTGAAGGCGCCGATCTGGAACGTCGTCGTCACGCGCTCGCTCGACGTGCCGCTGGCGCCGGCGTTCCTCGCCGAAGGCGCGATCCGGCCGCTTTTCGTTACGCGTGCCGCCGCGGTCCCGGCAGGATTCCCGGCCGAGGTCGAGGCCTGGCCAGGGGACGGCGATCCGCCGGTCGCGTGGATGGTCGAGCGCCTCGCCGCGCGCGGCATCGAGCGGCTCCTGATCGAGGCCGGCGGCGACCTGCTGTTCCAGTTCCTCGCCGCCGACGCGGTCGACGAGATGCACCTCACGCTCTGCCCGATCGTCGTCGGCGGCGACGCGCCTTCGCTCGTCGCCGGCGCCGGCTTCGATCGCGCCGACGTTCGTCGCCTCGCCCTGGTCGCAAGTGTTGTCGAAGGCGACGAGGTCTTCCTCCACTATCGCAACCTGCGCGAAGGCGAAGCCGCATGACGATCGTGATCCGCCGCTCCCGACCCGACGACGCCGCCGCGATCGCGGCCATGATGGACGACCCGGCCGTCTACACCGGCCTGATGCAGATGCCATACGCGAGCGTGGAAGCGCATCGCACGCGGCTCACCGACAGCCTCGCGCCCGGCAAGTTCGACCTGTTGCTCGTCGCCGAGATGAACGGCAAGGTCGTCGGTGGCTCGGGGCTGCATCCGGCGGGCGCGGCACTGCGCCGGCGCCACGTGATGACGATCGGCATCTCGGTCGTTCCCGAGGCGCAAGGGCAGGGTGTCGGCACGGCGCTGATGCAGGCGATGTGCGATTACGCCGACCGCTGGATGGGCGCGCTGCGCATCGAGCTCACGGTCTACGTCGACAACGCCGCCGCGATCGCGCTCTACCGCAAGTTCGGCTTCGAGACGGAGGGCCGACATCGCGGCTACGCGATGCGCGACGGTACGTTTGTCGATGCGTTTGCTATGGCGCGCGTCCACCCGAATCCGCCCGCGATCGGCCCGGTCCAGCCATGAGGGCCCCGTCTTTGCGGCGCATCGCGTTCGCGGTCGTGGCGCTCGTGTGCGCCGCTTGCGCGTCGGCCCAGGAGCACGTCTCCTTCCCGAGCCTCGACGGCGCCGGCAACGCGCCCATCGTCCTCACGGGAGTGTTCTTAGCGGTCGCCGGCCTGTCGGGACCCGCCCCCGCGATCGCCATGTTCCACGGCTGCGGCGGCGCGTGGGACAAGCGCGGCGCGCTCGCCCAGCGGATGCGCGATTACGCCGCGCTCTTCAATGGCCTCGGCCTGCACGTGCTCGTCGTCGACTCGCTCACGCCGCGCTACGAAAAGGAGCTCTGCACGCAGCGTGTCGGCAAGCGCCGCGTCACCCAGGCCAACCGCCGTCTCGACGCGCTCGGCGCGATCGAGTACCTCGCCGGTCGTCGCGACGTCGATCCGAAGCGGATCGGCCTCATCGGCTGGTCGAACGGCGGCAGCACGGTGCTCGCCGCAACCAACCTGCGCCATCACGATGTCGCCGCCGCGTCGACGCGGCCGGCGTTCGCGATCGCGTTCTATCCCGGCTGCGAGGCCGACCTGAAACGAGGCTACGTGCCGTCGGCGCCGCTCCTCATGCTCGTCGGCCAGTTCGACGACTGGACCCCGGCGGCGCCGTGCGCGACGCTCGCACGCGCATCGGACGAGCCTCGGCCCGAGATCGTCACTTACGCGGGCGCCTGGCACGGCTTCGATTCGGATGCGCCGGTGCGAGTGCGCAAGGACGTACCCAACGGCGCCAACCCGGGCCCGGGCGTGCATGTCGGCGGCAACCCGGCCGCCTGGCGCGCGTCGCGCGATCGTGTCGCGAAGTTTCTCGCCGAGCACTGAGCTCAGCGAGGGCTGGCCCAGAAGACCGCGAACCAGCCGCGCTCGTCGGTCCAGTGACGGGTCGAGGCGAAGCCCGCTTCGCCGAGGAGCGCTGCGAAGCCGGCGACCGTGTACTTGCACGAGTTCTCGGTGTGGATGCGCTCGCCGGCGCCGAAGCGACGGCCGCCGCCGGGCCAGGCGACCGCGAGCGACTCGCGCGCTTCCAGGTGCATCTCGATCCGCGACTCGGCCTCGTCGAAGAAGGCGACGTGACGCCACTGGCGCGGATCGAAGTCGCTGTCGATGAGGCGGTTGAGGTGCTGCAGGACGTTGCGGTTGAAGGCCGCCGTGACGCCGAGGGCGTCGTCGTACGCCGCTTCGAGGGTTTCGCGCGGCTTGACCAGGTCGACGCCGATGAGCAGGCCGCCGCTGTCGGCGCGCTCGCGCAGGCGCGCCAGGAACGCGAGCGCCTCGGGCCGGGTGAAGTTGCCGATGCTCGAGCCGGGATAGAAGAAGACCGGCCGCATGCCGTCGAGCAGATCGGGCGGGATCTCGAGCGTGGAAGCGAAGTCCTGGCCGAGGCCGGCCATCGCGATCTGAGGATGCTCGCGCTGCAGCCGGCGCAGCGCGTCGCGCAGGAATTCCACGGAGATGTCGACGGCGATGTAGCGCGCCGGCTCGAGCAGAGGAAAGAGCGTCGCGGCCTTGGCGCAGTTGCCGGCGCCGAGGTCGACGAGCGCCATGCCCGAGCCGACGGCGGCGGCCATCTCGGCGCCGTGGGCGGCGAAGATCGCCGCCTCGGTGCGTGTCGGGTAGTACTCGGGCAGCTCGGTGATCGCTTCGAAGAGATGCGAGCCGAGCTTGTCGTAGAAGAACTTCGGCGCGACGTTGGCATGGCGTGCGGCGAGCGCGGCCCGGGTCGCCGTTCGCGCGGCATCGGCGTCGTCGAACCAGCTCTGGATGAAGCGCGGCGTCTTGAGGGTCTGCATCGTACGGAGCCTGGGCAAGGTGGATCGGGCGGCG
>JAYVVB010000021.1:0-8504 GCA_043787455.1 Rhizobacter sp. | reverse complement strand
GGCTCGTCGCCATCGTCGGTGAACGCGTCGACCGAGATCTCGCGCCCGCTCCGGCGCAGCAGGTCGACGACGCGGTGATGCGCGAGCGTGAAGAGCCAGGTGCGAAACGCCGCGCCCTGCGGCTCCCAGCGCTCGCGCGCGTGGACGACGCGCAGCCACGTGTCCTGGAACGCCTCGTCGGCCTGGGCCGAGAGCGCCGGGCCAAGGAGGCGGCGCACGAAGCGATAGAGGGCGGCCTGATGACGCGCGTAGAGCTGCTCGAACGCCGCCGCGTCGCCTTGGGCGTAGGCCTTCATCAAGGCGTCGTCGCTCGGGTCGGAGGTGGCCATGGCGCGGCGGGAGTCTGCCTCATCCGGTACTCATCCGGTATTGATACGGCGCTCGGGTCCGATCGGGGTGAACCCGCCGGTCGGCGGGAGGCGTCAGTCGTCGGCGAGCACGCGCAGGATCTGCTCGCCGTAGGCCTCCAGCTTCCTCGCGCCGACGCCGCTGATCTCGGCCAGGGCGTCGAGCGAGTCGGGGCGCACGTCGGCCATCTCGGCGAGCGTGGCGTCGTGGAAGACGACGTAGGCGGGCAGGTTGTGGGCGCGCGCGACCTCGGCGCGCCACGCCTTCAGGGCGGTGAAGCGCTCGAGCGCGTCGGCGGCTAGCGGACGCGGCGGCGGCTTGGCCGCATCGCCCTTCGCGCCGCGCGAGCGGCCCGACTTGCCGCGGCCAGCGGGCGCGCTCGCCTCGCGCAGCAGCAGCGTCACCTCGCCCTTCAGCACCTCGCGCGACGACTCTGTCAGCGCCAGCGTGTTGTAGTCGCTCTCGCTCCTGAGATGGCCGAGGGCGATCAGCTGGCGCAAGACCGCGCGCCACTGCGTCTCGCTCATCGCGGCGCCGACGCCGAAGGTGCTGAGCCGCTCGTGACCGAACTGCGCGACCTTCTCGGTCGCCTTGCCGCGCAGCACGTCGATGAGGTGGCCGGCGCCGAAGCGCTGGCCGCCGGCCTGCTGGAAGCGATAGACGCCAGAGAGCGCCATGCGCGACGCTTCGGTCGCGTCCCAGGTCGCCGGCGCGGTGCGGCAGTTGTCGCATGCGTTCTGCCACGGCGCGCACGGCTCGCTCGCTTCGTCGAAATAAGCGAGCAGGCGCACGCGCCGGCAGTCGTGGGCTTCGGCGAGAACGAGCAGGGCGTCGAGCTTGCCGCGCTGCGAGCGCTTGAACTCCTCGCCCGCCGGGCTCTCGTCGATCATCCGGCGCTGGTTGACCACGTCCGCCAGGCCGTACGCCATCCAGGCATCGGCGGGCAGGCCGTCGCGGCCGGCGCGGCCGGTCTCCTGGTAATAGCCCTCGATGTTCTTCGGCAGGTCGAGGTGGGCGACGAAGCGCACGTCGGGCTTGTCGATGCCCATGCCGAAGGCGATGGTCGCGACCATGACGATGCCGTCCTCGCGAACGAAGCGGTTCTGGTGGCGCTGTCGAACCGCAGCATCAAGGCCGGCGTGGTACGGCAGCGCGGTGACGCCTTCGTCGTTGAGCCAGGCCGCAGTCTCGTCGACCTTCTTCCGCGACTGGCAGTACACGATGCCGGCCTCGCCCTCGTGCTCGTCGCGCAGGAACGCGAGCAGCTGCGTGCGCGCGTTGTCCTTCTCGACGACGGCGTAGCGGATGTTCGGCCGGTCGAAGCTGCTGACGAAGACGCGCGCGTCCTGCAGCTCGAGGCGCAGGACGATGTCAGCGCGGGTGAGCGCATCGGCCGTCGCGGTGAGGGCGACGCGCGGCACCCCGGGATAGCGCTCGGGCAGCACCGAGAGCTTGAGGTAGTCCTCGCGGAAGTCGTGGCCCCACTGGCTGACGCAGTGTGCCTCGTCGATCGCGAACATCGAGAGCAGGCCGCGCTCGTGCAGCGAGTCGCGCTGCGCCAGGATGCGCGGCGTGGCGATGCGCTCGGGAGCAGCGTAGAGGAGGACGAGCCGGCCGCTCATCATCTCGCGCTCGATGCGCGCCGCGGCGTCGCCCTCGAGCGTCGAGTTGAGGAACGCGGCGTGGACCCCGGCCTCCTCGAGCGCGCCGACCTGGTCGTGCATCAGCGCGATCAACGGGCTGACGACGACCGCGACGCCGCCGCCCGACTGGTGGCGCACGATCGCCGGCACCTGGTAGCACAGGCTCTTGCCGCCGCCGGTGGGCATCAGGACGAGCGCGTCGCCGCCGGCGACGACGTGGCCGATGATCGCTTCCTGAGGACCGCGAAATTCCGGGTAGCCGAAGACCTCGCCGAGCACCTGGCGCGCCTTGGTGGGGGCGGGCGGCGGGGCGGCGAGGGTCGAGGAGGTCATGGTCCGGGCACTGTACGCGAGGCCCCCGTTCGAGCGCGCGCCGCCGTTCGAGGGCTGCGGAAGAGGGAGCGCGGCGGCTGAGGGTCGCCGCATAATCTTCCCAAGCCCCAGAAACACGCGAAGGAGCCGCACATGGCCTCGGTCAACAAAGTCATCATCGTCGGCAACCTCGGGCGCGATCCCGAGGTGCGCTACACGCCAAACGGCAGCGCCGTCTGCAACGTCAGCGTCGCGACGACGCGCAGCTGGAAGAACAAGGAATCGGGCGACAAGGCCGAAGAGACCGAGTGGCACCGCGTCGTCTTTTACGACAAGCTCGCCGAGATCGCGGGCGAATACCTGAAGAAGGGCCGCTCCGTCTATGTCGAAGGGCGTCTGAAGACACGCAAGTGGCAGGACAAGGACGGCGTCGAGAAGTACACCACCGAGATCGTCGCCACCGACATGCAGATGCTCGGCAGCCGCGAAGGCATGGGCGGCGGCGCGCCGAGCGAGGACGGGGGCTCGAGTTACGAGCGCGCAGCGCCGGCTGCGCGGCCCGCGGGAGCGGCCGCGAACCGGCCCGCGGCGAAGCCTTCGGGCTTCAGCGACATGGACGACGACATTCCGTTCTGAGCTGTTGCGGCGCCTATCGCGCCGCGCCGCGATAGCGGGCCACCTCGAGCGCCGACACCCCGGGCGCGTGTTGACCCCAGGCGTTGCGGATGTGCGTGAGGATGTCGGCGACGTCGGCATCGGACAGCACGGTCGCGAACGGCGGCATGCCGAACGGGCGCGGGTTGCCGGCTGTCGCCGGCGGAAACCCGCCGCGCAGCACGATGTGGACGAGATTCGCGGGCGGCGAAAGCACGATGGCGCGGTTCTTCGCCAGCGCCGGATAGGCGCCGGCCACACCGGCGCCGTCGTCGCCGTGGCAGTCGCCGCAATGGGTGGTGTACAGCTTGGCGCCGCGCTCGCTCTGCGCGCTCGCGGCCGTCGCGGGGATGACGTCCGTCGCCACCGCCGTCGCCAGGCTGAGCAGGTAGTCGGCCATGGCGGCCAAGTCGACGTCGCTCAGGTATTGCGTCGAGCGGGCGACGACCTCGGCCATCGGCCCCTGCACGAAGGCATGCGTCGCGACGCCCGTCTTCAGCAAGGCCACGACTTCGCCGATCGTCCACGCGCCGACGCCGGCCTCGGCGTTGTCCCTGAGCGAAGGCGCGTACCAGTTCTGGATCGGGATCAGGCCGCCGGCGAGATCGAACGGACCGGCGGTGGCACCGAAGAGATTGCGCCGCGAATGGCAGGCGTTGCAGTGGCCGAGCGTCTCGACCAGGTAGGCGCCGCGGTTCCATCGCGGCGCGCGGTCGGCGTCGCTCTCGAAGCGCGCCGGGCGAAAGAAGAGCGCGCGCCAGATCGCGAGCGCGGCTTGCTGGTCGAACGGGAAGTCGAGCGCATGCGGCCGATTCGCCTTTGCGACCGGTGCCAGGCTCTTGAGGTACGCGAGCATCGCGTCGGCGTCGGCGCGCGCGAGTCGGGTGTAGTTCGGATACGGAAACGCCGGATACAGCAGCCGACCGTCGCGCGCGCGGCCGTTATGCAGGGCGCGCCAGAAGTCGTCGGCGCTCCATGCTCCCAGACCGGTCGTGACGTCGGGCGTGAGGTTCGGGCCGTAGACGACGCCGAAGGGCGTCTCGATGGCCCGTCCGCCCGCGTACGGCGCGCCGCCCGGCTGGGTGTGGCAGCCGAGACAGCTGCCGGCGCGCACGAGGTATTGGCCGCGGGCGACGAGGGCGTCGCCGCTCGCCGCAGTGCTGGCCACCGGTTCGCCGACATCGTCGCGGTTGAGCCAGACGACCAGGCCGGCGGCGAGCACGATCGACACGACGAGCACGGCACCGATGCGCGTCGCGATGCGCGTCGTCTGCGTCTTCATTTCGGGCGCGCTCGGGACGCAGCGCCGTCGGCGACCGACGCATCGATGCCACCGCAGCGCAGGGGCAGCATCCCGACCGGCTCCGATGCCGGCTGGGCATGCGCCGGCACCGGCTGTGCCGCCAGCCAGGCCGAGACCGCGCCGATGTCGTCGGGCGTGAGGCGCGCTGCGACCTGCGCCATGCAGTCGGGCGTGGTCGCCTGGCGCTTGCCGCTCTTCCAGGCGCCGAGCTGGGCGTTGAGGTAGTCGCGCGGCAGGCCGAGCAGGCCGGGAATGAAGGGCGCGCGACCGGTCATCGTCGCGCCGTGGCAGTCGTTGCACGCCGGCACGCCGCGCTCGGGGTTGCCGCGGCGCACGAGCACCTCACCGAGGCCACGCAACTCCGCCGACTCGACCGGCGGCGACGGCGGCGGGTAAGGCAGATCGAGCCCTGCGAAGTGCTCCGCGATCTCGCGCAAATAGGCGTCGTCGAGCCATTCGACGAGGCCGGCCATCAGCTCGTAGTGGCGGCGGCCGTCGCGAAAGTGGCGCAACTGATTGAAGAGGTAGCCGGCGGGCTTGCCGGCGATGCGCGGGTAGTAGCCGTCGGGCGCGGCACGGCCTTCGCGGCCGTGGCAGCCGGTGCAGGCCAGGACCCGCTGCGCGATCGTGTCTTCGAACGGCGCGGCCGCGGCGCGGCCAGCCAAGGCGAAGGCGAGAGCGAGGCCGAGGGCGGCGCCGGCCATCGCGCCATTGCGCACCGGGCGCATCGTCGAGATCGCTCGTGACGGCTCGCGCACGCGCGACGCTCCTCAGCCTGCTTTCGTGAAAGCGCGCACCTCGGCCGCGAGGGCCGGATCGCCGTGTTCGCGGGCGAGACCCGCCGCGACGCCTTCGCGGTCGGCGGCCGGTCGGTTCTGACTGACCTTCCATTTGCCGACCAGCGAGGTCAGGACGAGCTCGATGCCGACGATCGCGCCGAGCATCGTGTCGACGTAGTCGGCGGGCGCATCGCTGACTGCCCAGGGTGCAACCCGCTCGCCTTCATGGCGAACCGTGAGCCGCGTGACGAAGGCGCGCAGCCATTCGCGATCCTCGATCGCGCGCAGCGTGCCGCGGCCCTGCACGACGACGTAGTTCCAGGTCGGGACGACCTTGCCGTGCTCGGCCTTGCTCGGATACCACGCCGGCGACACGTAGCCTTGCGGCCCCTGGAAGACGACGAGCGATTCGACGTCGGCGCGCGCCGTGCGCCACACCGGATTGGCCCGCGCCACATGCGCGCGCAGCACGCCCGGCCCGTCGTCAGCGCCAGTGTCGAGCACGAACGGGACGTCGTTCGCGTCGGTGCCGTCGTCGCCGTTGCGGGTGACTAGCAGGCCGAGAGGATGGGTGCGGACGAGGCCGTGGAGAACCTCGGGCCGTGACTCAGCGAAGTGGGCAGGCAGGTACATGAGCGGCGAACGACGACGGACGCGAAGTATGCGTCCGCGCCGGCCCGGCGCCGGTGCGGGCGCCCGCCGTCAGGAGCTGCGCTTTATGGCGCCGTGCTGCGCTTGATGTTCAGCGCGCTGCCGCTGCGCACGGCCTCGCGCGTCGCGATGGCGCTGGTGGACGCGGCGGTGTCGCCGGGCGCGCGGGCGCCGCGCAGGAGCGGCGGCTCCAGTGCCTGGCTCGGATCGGCACCGGAAGCCACCCTCGAGCCGGTGCCCGAGTCGAAGCGCGGCGAGACCGTCGGGCCGGAGCGGAATTCCAGGCAGTCGGAATCGTCGGGGAGGATGACGAGGAAACTGCCCGGGAAACGGGCCCGCATCGCATCCGAGATGCGCGCCGACAGATCGATCGGCGCGAGCGTCGACTGGAGCGTCAGCCGGTTCTGCCCGTCGTAGATCGAATAGCAGTTCGCCACCGCCATCGTCGGCAGCGCGAGCAGCGCGGCGGAGGCCAGCAGGATCGAAAGTCGGGTCGTGCGCATGATGGGCGGCCGTATCGGGACAACAGTGAAAGATAACGCTTGCAAGCGGTCTTGTCATGCGCCTGCGGCACGCGTTCAGGGGGAAGCGACCGACGGTCGGACGCCGCGACCGGCCGGCCGCGTCGGCACCTCGCCCGGTGCGTCAGAGGCATCGATGACGGCGCCGCCGAGGCAGACCTCGCCGTCGTAGAGCACGACCGACTGGCCCGGCGTTACCGCCCACTGCCGCGACTCGAAGGCGAGATCGACACGACCGTCTGCGTCGGCGAGGCGCAGCTCGCACGCGGCGTCGGCCTGCCGATAGCGCGTCTTGGCGGCATAGCGGCCGGGCATCGGCGCTGCGCCCGCGATCCAGCTCGCGTCTTCGGCGCCGACCCGCTGCGACTGCAGCCACGGGTGATCGTGCCCCGAGACGACCTGAAGGACGTTGCGCGCCAGGTCCTTGCGCGCCACGAACCACGGTGCGTGCTCACCGCCGCCGCGCACGCCCCGGCTCGACTTCAGGCCGCCAATGCCGATGCCCTTCCTCTGTCCGAGCGTGTAGAACGAAAGACCGACATGCTCTCCGATCGTGCGGCCGCGGTCGTCCTCGATCGGCCCGGGCTGGTTCGCGAGATAGCGGCTCAGGAACTCGCGAAACGGCCGTTCGCCGATGAAGCAGATGCCGGTCGAGTCCTTCTTCGCCGCGTTCGGCAGGTGGGTCTCGGCGGCGATACGCCGCACTTCCGATTTCTTCAGCTCGCCGATAGGAAACAGCGTGCGCGCCAGCTGCGCCTGGCTCAGCCGGTGCAGGAAATAGCTCTGGTCCTTGGAGCCGTCGAGTCCCTTCAGCAGCTCGAAGCCGGCCCCCTCGCGATGGCGGACGCGAGCGTAGTGCCCGGTCGCGATGCGCTCGGCACCGAGGCGAACGGCGTGGTCGAGGAAGGCCTTGAACTTGATCTCGGCGTTGCAAAGCACGTCGGGGTTGGGCGTGCGGCCGGCGCGGTATTCGCGCAGGAACTCGGCGAAGACGCGGTCCTTGTACTCGGCCGCGAAGTTGACGTGCTCGACCTCGATGCCGATGACGTCGGCGACGCTCGCGGCGTCGATGAAGTCCTGGCGCGACGAGCAGAACTCGTCGTCGTCGTCCTCTTCCCAGTTCTTCATGAAGATGCCGACGACCTCGTGGCCGGCGCGCTTCAAAAGCCACGCGGTCACCGCCGAATCGACCCCGCCCGAGAGGCCGACGACGATGCGCTGCAGGCGCTTCGTTCGGTCGCCGTTCATGGCCGCTTGATCTCGGGCAGGTACACGCTCGGCTCGGTGACGACGCGATCGAGCGCAATGGTGGAGCCCGCAGCCGCGTCTTCGATGCAGCGCAGGACGAGGCTGCTGCGATGGTGCTCGCGCGAGGCGCGCAGCTCGTCGAGCGTCATCCAGAGCGTGCGCACGATGCCGTCGTCGAGCTCCCGCGCCGGATCCGCATCGCCGACCGTGCCGGCGAACGCTAGGCGGAGGTAGGTGACGTCTTCGCCGGTCACCGGCCGCTCGAAGCGCGCCAGGTAGACGCCGACGAGGCGATCGGGCACGAACGCGCGTGCCGTCTCCTCGAGTGTTTCGCGGGCGACGGCTTCGGCGGGTGACTCACCCGGGTCGAGATGCCCGGCCGGGTTGTTGAGGCGCAGGCCCTCGGGCGTTTCCTCCTCGACGATCAGGTATTCGTCGGCCGAGCTCGCACCCTCTCGACGACGGCTCGCGATCGCGGCGACGGTGACGCTCGGCTTCCATCGTTCGGCCATGACGCGATGCTATCGGCCACGCCTTCCCGGCGCAGCCCTAGGGGCGGCCCGTCCTGTGCGGCGTTCCCTTTCTTGTAAGCTCGCACGGTGCCGACGGGTCGGGAGACAACAACATGCTGATCGGAGTGCCGCGCGAGACGGCGACCGGCGAGACGCGGGTGGCCGCGACGCCGGAAACCACCAAGAAACTGAAGGCGCAGGGGCACGCGGTCCGGGTCGAGTCGGGCGCCGGTCTTGCTGCCAGCGCGACCGACGACGCCTATCGCGCCGCCGGTGCCGAGATCGTCGATCGCGCCACGGCCTTTGCGTCCGACCTCGTCCTGAAGGTGCGCTCGCCGAACGCCGAGGAGTTGGCTCTGATGAAGAGCGGCACGAACCTGGTCGGCATGCTCAACCCGTTCGACCGCGCCGGCCTCGAAGCACTCGCCGCCGCCGGCCTCACCAGCTTCGCGCTCGAGGCGGCGCCGCGCACGACGCGCGCGCAGAGCATGGACGTGCTTTCGAGCCAGGCCAATATCGCCGGCTACAAGGCG